>NZ_JADBPZ010000016.1:0-120897 GCF_014893445.1 Enterobacter cloacae complex sp. P29RS
CGACGGGTGACACCACCGGCTACCTGGCAAACCCGAAGGAGGTGTGAGATGGGAAGTGGATGGCATGAATGGCCGCTTATGATCTTCACGGTCTTTGGGCAGTGTGTTGCAGGCGGGTTTATCGTCCTTGCGCTGGCGCTGTTAAAAGGGAACCTCAATGCTGAACAGCAGCAGCGTTTAGTGTTGAGCATGTTTGGCCTGTGGGTGTTGATGGGGATTGGGTTTATCGCCTCTACGCTGCACCTGGGCTCACCGATGCGCGCGTTTAACTCCCTGAACCGCATAGGTGCCTCTTCGCTGAGTAACGAGATTGCCAGCGGCGCAATCTTCTTTGCAGTTGGCGGGCTGGGGTGGTTACTGGCAGCGCTGAAAAAGCTGCCGTCAGGGTTACGTGCGTTGTGGCTCATCGTCACCATGGTACTGGGCGTTGTCTTTGTCTGGATGATGGTCCGGGTGTACAACACCATCGATACCGTTCCGACCTGGTACAGCGTCTGGACGCCGATGAGCTTCTTCCTGACCATGTTTATTGGCGGGCCGCTGCTGGGTTATCTGCTTCTGCGTGTAGCTGGCATTAATGGTTGGGCGATGCGCCTGCTGCCCGCGGTCTCGCTGCTGGCACTGGTCATCAGTACCGTTGTAGCGCTTATGCAGGGAGCGGAGCTGGCGACCATTCACAGCTCTATCCAACAGGCTTCGGCGCTGGTACCGGATTACGGTTCTCTGATGGCCTGGCGTGTGGTGCTGCTGACGGCGGCGCTGGTGTGCTGGATTGCCCCTCAGCTTAAAGGTTACGCGCCTGCGCTACCGTTGCTGTCACTGGCCTTTGTGCTGGCGCTGGCAGGGGAGTTAATTGGTCGCGGCGTATTTTACGGTCTGCATATGACGGTCGGTATGGCTGTCGCCAGCTAATTTTAGATTTTGTTATAAAAAGCCGGGACATAGTGCCCGGCTTTTCTTTTTTCATTCATGAAATTTTTCGACTGATGTTTCGTTGTAAAAATTCCCGGAAATAAATAAAAACAAATAGATAATTAATATTGGTAGCAGGTTTTGCATTAGCAGGATGAGTTTTTTAAATCGACAAGGCGCATATCGTGCGTGACGCCTGAATCGGTGGATTGACTTTGTTTTTGCCAGTGGCATGATGCGCACGAAATCTGAACTTCCTCACGGTTTTTAATCCATGACCACCTATACCCGCCCGGTGCTTTTGTTGCTCTGTGGCCTGCTTTTGCTGACCCTGGCGATCGCGGTGTTGAACACACTCGTCCCGCTATGGCTCGCCCATGAAAACTTACCAACCTGGCAGGTGGGTATGGTTAGCTCGTCCTTTTTTACGGGCAATCTGCTGGGCACCTTATTAACGGGCAGCCTTATTAAGCGCTTTGGTTTTAACCGCAGCTATTATCTGGCGTCACTGATCTTTGCCGTCGGATGCGCCGGTTTAGGACTGATGGTCGGCTTCTGGAGCTGGATGGTCTGGCGCTTTATTGCGGGCGTTGGCTGCGCCATGATCTGGGTGGTGGTTGAAAGTGCGCTGATGTGCAGCGGCACGTCCCGTAATCGCGGGCGTCTGCTGGCGGCTTATATGATGGTTTACTACGTCGGTACCGTTCTGGGACAACTGATGGTCAGCAAATTCCCAACCGACCTGATGAGCGTTCTGCCATGGGTAACAGGGATGGTGCTGGCCGCAATTCTGCCGCTGCTCTTTACCCGTATCGTGAACCAGAGCAGTGAGCATCAGGAGGCCACGCACGTTTGGCCGATGCTGAGACTGCGCCATGCGCGCCTGGGGATTAACGGCTGTATTATTTCCGGGATTGTGCTGGGGTCGCTCTATGGCCTGATGCCGCTCTATCTTAACCATCAGGGTGTCAGTGATTCCGGGATCGGTTTCTGGATGGCGGTGATGGTCAGCGCGGGGATTGTCGGCCAGTGGCCAATTGGCCGCCTGGCGGACCGCTTTGGTCGTCTGCTGGTGCTGCGCGTCCAGGTTTTCGTGGTCATCATGGGCTGTCTCGCTATGCTCAGCAACGCCGCGATGGCGCCTGCGCTGTTCATTCTGGGGGCTGCGGGTTTTACGCTCTATCCGGTCGCGATGGCCTGGGCCTGTGAGAAAGTTGAGCATCACCAGCTGGTGGCGATGAACCAGGCATTGTTGCTGAGTTACACCATCGGCAGTTTACTGGGGCCGACTTTTACCGCTATGCTCATGCAAAATTACTCTGATAATCTGCTGTTTATCATGATCGCCAGCGTATCGTTTATTTATCTGTTAATGCTGCTGCGCAAAGTGGGCGAGCACCCAACGCCAGTGGCACATGCCTGATTAAATAAAAGCCTGTCGATGACAGGCTTTTTTGTCCCTGTCACATATAAGACTTTTACTTATTGTGAGTTTTTACTGCCTGGCGATAATTCAAATGAGTTCTACCACTAAAAGGCAGCAATCATGTCTACTCGTCGTTTTTCCACTACCGCACTTGCCGTAGTGTTGGCTTTAACGTTTGCAACGGCTCCGGCCATGGCTAATCCTGGAAACGGGAATGGCGGTGGTCACGGAAACGGTGGCGGACAAGGTAATAGCGGCAATCATGGTAACGGGAACGCTGGTAACCATGGTAATAAGCACAATAACGGCCAGGATAATCCAGGAAAATCGGATAAGAGCTTTAAAAACAGCAACGATGTGGGTCATGATGTTGACGTCCGCGTGAGCTTCGATCATGCCCGCCATCTGGCACTGAATTACGGCTTAACGGGCTACGACTCTCTGCCTCCGGGTATTGCGAAAAACCTGGCGCGCGGTAAGCCACTGCCTCCGGGCATTGCGAAGAAAACCGTGCCAGCCGATATGCTGGGTCAGCTTCCTTCTTATCCGGGCTATGAATGGCGCGTGGTGGGTGACGACCTGGTCTTAATTGCGCTGAGTACCGCGATTGTGACTTCCGTGATTAACGGCGTCTTTAAATAGAATATAAAAAGGCCCGGTTTTCACCGGGCCTTTTCGTTAATACATGACCTTGTGGCCATACTGCTCAAGAATACCTTTGACGCGCTCCATCGTCTCTTTTTTCGGCGGCTTCACGCCATCGAGCTTGTACTCTTCACCCATTGCCACCCATTTGTGTTTGCCCAGCTCGTGATAGGGCAGGAGTTCAATTTTCTCCACGTTACCCATATCCCGGGTAAATTCGCCCAGACGATGTGCAGAATCATCATCATCTGACCAGCCCGGTACTACCACGTAGCGGATCCAGGTCTTGACGCCTTTATTGGCAATGTATTTGGCAAATTCCAGCGTACGGTGGTTTGAGACGCCAACCAGATTCTGGTGGATCTCATCTTTCATCTGCTTGAGATCGAGCATCACCAGATCGGTCACTTCTAGCAGTTCATCAATAACCGGATCGTAACGGCGCACAAAGCCGTTGGTGTCGAGGCAGGTATGAATACCTTCTTTATGGCAGGCGCGGAACCAGTCGCGCACAAATTCAGCCTGAAGAATAGCTTCACCGCCGGATGCCGTCACGCCACCGCCGGACGCGTTCATGAAGTGGCGATAGGTCACCACCTCTTTCATCAGATCCTCAACGGTGACTTCTTTACCGCCATGGGTGTCCCAGGTGTCACGGTTATGGCAGTACAGGCAGCGCATCAGGCAGCCCTGGAAGAAAGTGATAAAGCGGATCCCCGGGCCATCGACGGTGCCACAGGATTCAAAGGAGTGAATGCGACCAATAATTGACATTGCGGTGATATCTCCGAATTTGGCCCATCCGTGGGCCTATGTAGATGCACAGCTCAAAGGCTATGTCGAGTCTGTTTTGGCTGTTATCCATTAAGTATAGATAGCGGACAAAAGAGACTGATGAAGCGAGGGTGTTAAAAAGGCCCCACTTGCGTGGAGCCTTTATTGTACGCTTTTTAACGCGTGATTTCAGTCAATTCCACTTACATGGACTGAGTGAAAGTACGGGTGATAACGTCCTGTTGCTGTTCTTTCGTCAGGGAGTTAAAACGTACTGCGTAGCCTGATACACGAATGGTCAGCTGAGGATATTTCTCAGGATGTTCCATCGCGTCGAGCAGCATTTCACGGTTCATCACGTTCACGTTCAGGTGCTGACCACCTTCGATGGACGCTTCGTGGTGGAAGTAACCATCCATCAGACCCGCGAGGTTAGTTTTACGCACTTCGTCGTCTTTACCCAGCGCGTTTGGCACGATAGAGAAGGTGTAAGAGATACCATCTTTCGCGTATGCAAACGGCAGTTTAGCAACGGAGGTCAGAGAGGCAACCGCACCTTTCTGGTCACGACCGTGCATTGGGTTAGCACCTGGGCCGAATGGCGCGCCAGCACGACGACCGTCTGGGGTGTTACCGGTTTTCTTACCATACACAACGTTAGAGGTGATGGTCAGAACAGACTGAGTCGGGATAGCGTTACGATAGGTAGTGAGTTTCTGAATTTTCTTCATGAAACGTTCTACCAGGTCAACCGCCATGTCATCAACGCGAGCGTCGTTGTTACCAAACTGCGGATATTCGCCTTCGATTTCGAAGTCGATAGCCAGACCATCTTCGTCACGAATTGGTTTAACTTTCGCATATTTGATTGCAGACAGGGAGTCAGCCGCAACGGACAGACCTGCGATACCACACGCCATGGTGCGAACGACGTCACGGTCATGCAGCGCCATCAGAGAGGCTTCGTAGCTGTACTTGTCGTGCATGTAGTGGATGACGTTCAGCGCAGTGACATACTGCTTAGCCAGCCAGTCCATGAAGTGATCCATGCGCTCCATCACTTCGTCGAAGTTCAGAAGGTCGCCTTTGATCGGTTCAGACTTAGGACCAACCTGCATTTTCAGTTTTTCGTCAACGCCGCCGTTGATTGCGTACAGCATGGTTTTCGCCAGGTTTGCACGCGCACCGAAGAACTGCATTTGCTTACCAACAACCATTGGGCTTACGCAGCACGCGATAGCGTAGTCGTCGTTGTTGAAGTCCGGACGCATCAGGTCATCGTTCTCGTATTGCAGAGAAGAGGTGTCGATGGACACTTTAGCGGCGAATTTCTTGAAGTTCAGTGGCAGTTTTTCAGACCACAGAACGGTGATGTTCGGCTCCGGAGAAGGACCCATGGTGTACAGGGTGTTCAGGAAGCGGAAGCTGTTTTTGGTTACCAGAGTACGGCCATCTACGCCCATACCGCCGATAGATTCGGTTGCCCAGATTGGGTCACCAGAGAACAGCTCATCATATTCTGGAGTACGCAGGAAGCGAACCATACGCAGTTTCATGACCAGGTGGTCAATCATTTCCTGAGCGTCTTGTTCGGTGATTTTGCCTGCTTTGATATCGCGTTCGATATACGCATCCAGGAAGGTGGATACGCGGCCGAAGGACATTGCTGCACCGTTCTGAGACTTAACCGCGGCCAGGTAGCCGAAGTAGGTCCACTGGATAGCTTCCTGAGCGTTGGTTGCAGGACCAGAGATATCACAGCCGTATTTAGCCGCCATCTCTTTGATCTGACCCAGCGCACGGTGCTGTTCAGCAATCTCTTCACGCAGACGGATAGTCGCTTCCAGGTTTACGCCGTTTTCCAGGTCAGACTGGAGAGAGACGAACTGCGCGTATTTGTCTTTCATCAGGAAGTCGATACCGTACAGCGCAACGCGACGGTAGTCACCGATGATACGGCCACGGCCATAGGCATCTGGCAGACCGGTCAGAACGCCAGATTTACGGCAGTTCAGAATGTCTTTGGTGTAAACATCGAATACACCCTGGTTATGGGTTTTACGGTATTCGGTGAAGATTTTTTTCAGCATTGGGTCCAGCTCGCGGTTATACGCTTTGCAGGAACCTTCAACCATTTTAATGCCACCGAACGGGATGATTGCGCGTTTCAGTGGTGCTTCAGTCTGGAGACCAACGATTTTCTCAAGGGCTTTGTTGATGTAGCCAGCATCGTGAGAAGTGATGGTAGAAGCAACGGAGGTGTCAAAATCAACTGGCGCGTGAGTGCGGTTTTCCAGTTTAACGCCTTCCATTACGCTGTCCCACAGCTTGGTGGTTGCATCAGTCGCACCAGCCAGGAAGGATTCGTCACCTTCATACGGGGTATAGTTTTTCTGAATGAAGTCACGGACGTTGACTTCATTCTGCCAGTCACCTTTCGTAAAACCTTCCCAGGCTGTGGCTAACTTTTCATTAAGCTCGGACATGTAACACCTACCTTCTTAAGTGGATTTTTTATTTACTGCCTGAGACAACCATTAATGATGATCGCCGCCACGCAGGTAAATGACCCAGTATGTCAACCCAACTAATAGACCCCCACCGATAATGTTCCCGATAGTGACGGGGATCAGGTTATCAGTAATGAAATTCATAATAGTCAGGTGTGAAAAACTTTCCGGGGTTGAACCAACAGCAGTCCAGAACTCCGGGCTTGCAAAGTTGCGGATAACAATCCCCATCGGGATCATGAACATATTCGCAATACTGTGCTCAAAGCCGCTGGCAACAAACATCGCAACCGGCAGAACCATAATCATGGCTTTATCCATCAGGCTACGACCAGAGTAGCTCATCCAGACCGCCAGGCAGACCATCAGGTTTGCAAGGATGCCGAGAGCAACGGCTTCGATAAATGTATGGTGCATTTTGTGGTCGGCGGTTTGCAGGACGTTAAGCCCCCAGCCGCCGTTGGCGGTCATGTACTCGCCAGAAAGCCACATCAACAGAACAAAGAGCAGACAGCCAATCAGGTTGCCAACGTAGACGTTGAGCCAGTTGCGCCCCAGTTGACCCCAGGTAATTCTTCCGCTGGCTTTTGCCACAACAATCAGCACCGTTGAGGTGAAGAGGTCGGCGCCGCAGATGACGCAGAGGATCAGGCCCAGTGAGAAGCAAATACCACCAATCAGTTTCGCTATGCCGAAAGGCATCCCGGCAGTGCCGGTGGTGGCTGTGATATAGAAGACGAAAGCGATGGAGATGAACACCCCAGCCGTAATGGCCAGAAAGAACGTCGTCATCGGATGTTTCGTTGCTTTGTAGACACCCGCTTCTTCGGCAACTTTCGCCATCGCAGCGGGGAGTAATAGATCAAAAGGGTTGTCAGCTTTCACACTAACTCTCTCTTTATTAAGTCGGCGACGAGATACTAACAAAGCATTATAGAAGAGAAATTGATATAGATCATATCTCGCCTGGCTTATAGGCCCGCAGTGTGTATGGTTTTACAGCAAAAGCGGAGTAAGTATTTGATTATCCGTATAAAAATAAATTTTAAAAGTTATGAAAAGAGTTGAATTTTTTCCTTCAGCCTCCCGTGGAACAGTTAATTAAAATGGAGTATTTATTAGAATTAGTAACAGTAAAGCCCAGGTAAGCGTTTTTATATTTACCCGTGGTTAACTTAATTATTACAATTAAACGTCATTGCGGAAAAATAAAAAAAAGGGGCAATGAAATTGCCCCGTAATATAGCTCAGGCGATTGAATACGCCTACAGCCATTAATGTTATATGCGCTTATTTTGACCAGTAAGCGGCTTTAGCCTTCTGCAATTTTTCATACGCATTCAGCAGCGACTGATGCGCCGGGAAGGCTTTCAGATCGCTGTCAACCGCTTGCAGGCCATAGAACGGTTCTTCACCGCTCAGCGCAGCGCTGGCAGCTTCAACGGCATCTGCACCGTACATGCGGACGAAGGCGTTCAGATACTGCAATGGCTCGCGGTCGTCTTCCTGAGAAAGCAAGAGCAGCGTTTGCAGGCAACGGTAATAGTTAGTGCGCTCGGCGGAGAAGACGGACTGGTTAAACTCCATCGTCCACTCGGTCCAGGCCAAAGCCTGATCCAGATCGCCGCCCGCCAGCGCCAGCATCGCTTTTAGCTCGCCGATGCGCAGCGTGTACCAGCCGTTATCTTTTCCGGTTGCCAGACCCAGCAGTTCGCGTACGCGGGTGAAATCATCGTGTCCTTCTTCGTCCAGTTGGGCGATCAGGTTCAGATAATCTTCTTTATCCCACTCGCTGCCCGGCAGGGCCAGCAGGGTTTCACGCAGATGCGCGCCCATGCTGTTGTTCGCCAGCCACAGATCTTCTGCCGGATAGATGTCCGACATACCCGGCACAATAATACGGCACGCATAAACGCCGAGGTGTTCATAGTCGGCAATATAGACTTCCTGATCTTCCGCGTTGAAGATCGCCATCAGGGTGGCGAACTCTTCTTCCGTCGTACCGGCAAAGCTCCAGTCCACGAACGGATAGTCTGCGTCCTGTTTGAACATATCCCAGGAGATCAAACCGCTGGAGTCGATGAAGTGCGTTTCGAGGTTGGTGTGCTCGGCGACTTCTTCGTCATCAAAGGTTGGCGGGGTGAATACGTCGAGATCTTTCAGGCTACGACCTTGCAGCAGTTCGGTCACGGTACGCTCCAGCGCCACGCCGAAGTCCGGGTGCGCGCCGAAAGAGGCGAAGCAGGTGCCATTTGCCGGGTTGAACAGTACCACGCAGATAACCGGATATTTGCCGCCCAGAGAGCCGTCATAAGCAAAGATTGGGAAACCTTCCGCTTCCAGTTTGGCGATGGATTCCACCACGCCCGGGTAGCGCGCCAGCACGTCAGCCGGGATCTCCGGCAGGCTGATGGATTCAGCAATAATACGGTTTTTGATGTGACGCTCGAAAACTTCAGACAACCCCTGTACACGCGCTTCGTTACGGGTGTTACCGGCAGACATACCGTTAGACACATACAGATTGCCAACGATGTTCATTGGAATGTAAACGGTCTGCTCGTCAGACTGACGGGTGAACGGCAGGGCGCAGATACCACGATCCTCATTGCCGGATTGCAGGTCGATCAGCATGCTGGCGGTCAGTTCGTTTTCCGGATCGTAGAACGCGCGCAGGCGGGCATCGAGAATGCCTTCCGGCAGTTCGTCGTCTTCGGGTAGCGGGAACCATTTTTCGTTCGGGTAGTGAACGAACGGGCCGTTGGCAATCGTTTCACCCAGCCAGAAGTCGGCGAAGAAATAGTTGGTGGACAGACGCTCAAAATACTCACCCAGCGCAGAGGCCAGTGCCGCTTTTTTGGTCGCGCCTTTGCCGTTGGTGAAGCACAGCGCACAGTCTTTGTCGCGAATATGCACGGACCAGACGTGAGGCACCGGATTCAGCCAGGAGGCTTCTTCGATATTAAAGCCCAGGTCGGTCAGTTTCTGCTGGAAGCGAGCGATGGAATCTTCCAGAGCGGCGTCTTTGCCGGGGATAAACGTTTGAGTCATGGCGTTCACTTTTATCGTACGTAAAGCGCGCAATGATACGGGTTTTGCGTGACGGGTGCTATCTCCGGCGAAAATAAATGGCTGGGCTATGCTTATAAGCAGTAACCTACTGTTAAGGCATAAAAAAATGAAAGCATTTGATCTCCAGCGGATGGCGTTTGATAAAGTCCCACCTGAGTTTTTAGGCGAAGTGGCGTTGCGTAGCCTGTACACCTTTGTACTCGTCTTCCTGTTCCTGAAAATCACCGGACGTCGCGGCGTGCGGCAGATGTCACTGTTTGAAGTGCTGATTATCCTGACGCTGGGTTCGGCGGCAGGGGACGTTGCCTTTTATGACGATGTGCCGATGGTGCCGGTTTTTATCGTCTTCGTGACGCTTGCGCTGCTGTACCGGCTGGTCATGTGGCTGATGTCGAAAAGTGAAAAACTGGAAGATCTGTTCGAAGGAAAACCGGTGGTGATTGTCGAAGATGGTCAACTGGCCTGGGAGAATGTGCAAAGCGCCAATATGACGGAGTTTGAGTTCTTTATGGAGCTACGTATAAGCAGCGTTGAACAACTGGGGCAGGTGCGTCTGGCGATTATGGAAACGAACGGTCAAATCAGCGTTTATTACTATCCTGACGATGAGGTCAAGCCCGGCCTGTGCATACTGCCGGATATGCTTATCGAGCGATACAAAACCGTCCCTGATGCGGGCCAGTATGCCTGCATAAAATGCAGCCACGTGGTGGTCATGCAGGCGGGCGATCATCAATTATGCCCTCGCTGTACAAATCCAGAATGGACGAAGGTTAGCCGGGCTAAACGCATTACCTGACAGCGATATTGTCGGTTTTGCGACAACGGTACGGCAGATTGTTTTGTGTGACGAGGGGCACATTTCTTCGGCCATAAGTTTTAGACATTGCGGCGCGTGTCACTGAATGATAAAACCGATATCCACAGTTATAACTTATGGCTTTTAGCGTGGTGAGGGGAAATGGCTCAAGTCTTTAATTTCAGTTCAGGTCCGGCAATGTTACCGGCAGACGTGCTCAAACAGGCTCAACAGGAGTTGTGTGACTGGAACGGTCTGGGTACGTCGGTGATGGAAGTTAGCCACCGGGGTAAAGCGTTTATTCAGGTGGCGGAAGAGGCAGAAAAGGATTTTCGCGATCTGCTGAACATTCCCTCGAACTACAAAGTATTGTTCTGTCACGGCGGTGGACGCGGTCAGTTTGCGGGTATTCCGCTCAATCTACTGGGCGACAAATCCACCGCTGATTACGTTGATGCCGGCTACTGGGCGGCCAGTGCGGTAAAAGAAGCGCACAAATATTGCACGCCGAACGTTATCGATGCCAAAGTGACCGTTGACGGTATGCGCGCCGTGAAGCCGATGAGTGAGTGGCAGCTTTCTGACAACGCCGCGTATCTTCATTACTGCCCGAACGAAACCATCGACGGTATCGCTATTCACGAAGAGCCAGACTTTGGCGAAAATGTCATTGTGACGGCGGACTTCTCCTCCACCATTCTGTCCACGCCGCTGGACGTCAGCCGCTACGGCGTCATCTACGCGGGTGCCCAGAAAAACATCGGTCCTGCGGGTCTGACTATCGTTATCGTGCGTGAAGACCTGCTGGGGAAAGCCCATAAGTCTTGCCCGTCAATTCTGGATTACACCGTCCTGAACGACAACGATTCCATGTTCAACACTCCACCAACGTTCGCCTGGTATCTCTCCGGCCTGGTCTTCAAATGGCTGAAGCAAAAAGGCGGCGTGGCGCAGATGGACAAGATCAATCAGCAAAAAGCTGAACTGCTGTACGGCGTGATCGACAAGAGCGATTTCTACCGTAACGATGTCGCCAAAACTAACCGTTCGCGCATGAACGTGCCGTTCCAGCTGGCGGACAACAACCTGGATAACGTGTTCCTGGAAGAGTCCTTCGCGGCGGGTCTGCATGCGCTGAAAGGTCACCGTGTGGTAGGCGGTATGCGTGCCTCTATCTATAACGCGATGCCGCTGGAAGGCGTTAAAGCCCTGACTGATTTCATGATCGACTTCGAACGTCGTCACGGTTAATTGGCTGTTTTTCACCCCCGCAGCGTTCCTGCGGGGTTTTTATTATGTTGAGTTGAGAGTTAAGTTTCATGGAATCCCTGACGTTACAACCTATCGCGCGGGTAGATGGCACCATTAATCTGCCTGGTTCAAAAAGTGTCTCGAACCGCGCTCTGCTGCTGGCAGCTCTGGCAAACGGCACCACCGTCCTTTCCAACCTGCTGGACAGCGATGACGTGCGCCATATGCTCAATGCACTGAAAGCGTTGGGCGTTCAGTACGCGCTGTCAGACGATCGTACCCGTTGTGAAGTCACCGGTAACGGCGGCGCATTACATTCCGCTGAAGCGCTGGAGCTTTTCCTGGGTAACGCCGGTACGGCGATGCGTCCTCTGGCCGCTGCGCTGTGTCTTGGGAGCAACGATATTGTGCTGACCGGCGAGCCGCGCATGAAAGAGCGTCCGATCGGCCACCTGGTCGATGCCCTGCGTCAGGGCGGCGCGCAGATTGATTATCTTGAGCAAGAAAATTACCCGCCACTGCGTCTGCGCGGTGGTTTCACTGGCGATAATGTTGAGGTTGACGGTAGCGTCTCCAGCCAGTTCTTGACGGCACTGCTGATGACCGCACCGCTGGCTCCAAATGATACCGTGATTAGCATTAAAGGCGACCTGGTCTCTAAGCCGTACATTGATATCACGCTGCACCTGATGAAAACCTTCGGCGTTGAGGTGGAAAACCAGTCTTATCAGCGCTTCGTGGTGCGCGGGGCACAGCAGTACCAGTCTCCGGGCAACTACCTGGTTGAAGGGGATGCGTCATCCGCGTCCTACTTCCTGGCCGCGGGTGCGATTAAAGGCGGTACGGTAAAAGTGACGGGTATTGGTCGCAACAGCGTGCAGGGCGATATTCGTTTTGCCGACGTGCTGGAAAAAATGGGCGCGGTTGTGACCTGGGGCGATGACTTCATCTCCTGTACGCACGGTGAGCTGAACGCCATCGACATGGACATGAACCATATTCCTGACGCGGCAATGACCATCGCCACCGCTGCGCTGTTTGCGAAAGGCACCACCACGCTGCGTAACATCTATAACTGGCGCGTAAAAGAGACTGACCGCCTGTTCGCAATGGCAACCGAGCTGCGTAAAGTGGGGGCGGTGGTAGAAGAGGGCGAAGACTACATTCGCGTCACGCCGCCGGCAAAACTGCAATTTGCAGAAATTGGCACCTACAACGATCACCGCATGGCGATGTGTTTCTCGCTGGTGGCGCTGTCAGATACGCCAGTCACCATCCTTGACCCGAAGTGCACGGCGAAAACCTTCCCGGACTACTTCGAACAGCTGGCGCGCATTAGCACCCTGGCCTGACGATCGTATGCCGCATCTCCTGATGCGGCATTTCCTTACGCTTTCTGACAGTCATCCTCTTTCATTTCTTCTACACTCTGCTTCAATCATTCCGTAATTTGCACGCAAAGGTAACAGTTGCGCACGTTGGCGCGTATAATGCGCGGCGTTCATGTAAACGGTATGCCTTAATTAAGGAGAAAAAGATGACGGCAATTGCCCCGGTAATCACCATTGATGGGCCAAGTGGCGCAGGGAAAGGTACTCTGTGCAAAGCGATGGCGGAAGCATTGCAATGGCATCTTTTAGATTCGGGAGCAATCTATCGCGTGCTGGCGCTGGCTGCGCTGCATCATCATGTAGATGTTGCGTCTGAAGAAGCGCTGGTACCGCTGGCTGCACATCTGGATGTGCGCTTTGTCTCTACTGATGGCAACCTTGAAGTGATCCTGGAAGGGGAAGATGTCAGCGGTGAAATCCGTACGCAGGAAGTGGCCAATGCGGCCTCTCAGGTGGCGGCTTTCCCACGCGTTCGTGAAGCGCTGTTACGTCGCCAGCGCGGTTTCCGCGAAGCGCCGGGGCTGATCGCCGACGGTCGCGACATGGGAACCGTGGTATTCCCTGATGCGCCAGTGAAAATTTTCCTTGACGCCTCTTCGGAAGAACGTGCTCAACGCCGCATGCTTCAGTTGCAGGAAAAGGGGTTTAGTGTTAACTTTGATCGCCTTTTATCCGAGATAAAAGAGCGCGATGACCGCGATCGTAACCGCGCCGTCGCACCACTTGTTCCCGCGCAAGACGCATTAGTGCTGGATTCAACCAGTTTAACTATTGAGCAAGTGATTGAAAAAGCGCTACAATATGCGCGCCAAAAACTGGCACTCGCGTAATCGCGACCGATTTAGCAGTACCCCCGCTGCAATGGATTGACGGCGGGTATGTGAAACAACCCCATCCGGCACGGAGCCAGGTGGACGTTAATATTAACCTGAAGATTAAACATGACTGAATCTTTTGCTCAACTGTTTGAAGAATCCTTAAAAGAAATCGAAACCCGTCCGGGTTCCATCGTTCGCGGTGTTGTTGTTGCTATCGACAAAGACGTAGTACTGGTTGACGCCGGTCTGAAATCTGAGTCCGCCATCCCGGCTGAGCAGTTCAAAAACGCCCAGGGCGAGCTGGAAATCCAGGTAGGTGACGAAGTTGACGTTGCTCTGGACGCAGTAGAAGACGGCTTCGGCGAAACCCTGCTGTCTCGTGAGAAAGCTAAACGTCACGAAGCATGGATCACGCTGGAAAAAGCTTACGAAGAAGCTGAAACTGTGGTCGGTGTTATCAACGGCAAAGTTAAAGGTGGCTTCACTGTTGAGCTGAATGGTATTCGTGCGTTCCTGCCAGGTTCTCTGGTAGACGTTCGTCCAGTCCGTGACACCCTGCACCTCGAAGGCAAAGAGCTTGAGTTCAAAGTAATCAAGCTGGACCAGAAGCGTAACAACGTTGTTGTTTCCCGTCGTGCCGTTATCGAATCCGAAAACAGCGCAGAACGCGATCAGCTGCTGGAAAACCTGCAGGAAGGCATGGAAGTCAAAGGTATCGTTAAGAACCTCACTGACTACGGCGCATTCGTTGACCTGGGCGGCGTTGATGGCCTGCTGCACATCACCGACATGGCGTGGAAACGCGTTAAGCACCCAAGCGAAATCGTGAACGTGGGCGACGAAATCACTGTTAAAGTGCTGAAGTTCGACCGCGAGCGTACTCGTGTATCCCTCGGCCTGAAACAGCTGGGCGAAGATCCATGGGTAGCTATCGCTAAGCGTTACCCAGAAGGTACTAAACTGACTGGTCGCGTTACCAACCTGACCGACTACGGCTGCTTCGTTGAAATCGAAGAAGGCGTTGAAGGCCTGGTGCACGTTTCCGAAATGGACTGGACCAACAAAAACATCCACCCATCCAAAGTTGTTAACGTTGGTGATGTAGTGGAAGTGATGGTTCTGGATATCGACGAAGAACGTCGTCGTATCTCCCTGGGCCTGAAGCAGTGCAAAAACAACCCATGGCAGCAGTTCGCGGAAACCCACAACAAGGGCGACCGTGTTGAAGGTAAAATCAAGTCTATCACTGACTTCGGTATCTTCATCGGCCTGGACGGCGGCATCGATGGCCTGGTTCACCTGTCTGACATCTCCTGGAACGTTGCAGGCGAAGAAGCAGTTCGTGAATACAAAAAAGGCGACGAAATCGCAGCAGTTGTTCTGCAGGTTGACGCAGAGCGTGAACGTATCTCCCTGGGCGTTAAACAGCTCGCAGAAGATCCGTTCAACAACTGGGTTGCACTGAACAAGAAAGGCGCAATCGTAAACGGTAAAGTGACTGCTGTTGACGCTAAAGGCGCAACCGTAGAACTGGCTGACGGCGTTGAAGGTTACCTGCGCGCTTCCGAAGCTTCACGTGACCGCGTTGAAGATGCAACTCTGGTTCTGAGCGTTGGTGACGACGTTGAAGCTAAGTTCACCGGTGTTGACCGTAAGAACCGTGCAATCAGCCTGTCTGTTCGTGCTAAAGACGAAGCTGATGAGAAAGATGCAATCGCAACTGTGAACAAACAGGAAGATGCAAACTTCTCTAACAACGCAATGGCTGAAGCTTTCAAAGCAGCTAAAGGCGAGTAAGTTCAGGTTCGCACCATCATTTGAGCTGTAACGCATTTACAGCGCGAAGGATGGAGAGCAGACTTGACAGATTGCAGGATTCGTCCTGTAATCAATAACAAAGGGCGGCTACGGCCGCCCTTGTTTAATAAGCTGTTCAGCTAATGGGTTTGAAAGGAACCGGAGGAATCATGACCAAGTCAGAATTGATTGAAAGACTTGCCAGTCAGCAACCGCATATCCCTGCCAAGGCTGTGGAAGATGCCGTTAAAGAGATGCTGGAGCATATGGCTACCACTCTTGCCCAGGGCGAGCGCATTGAAATCCGCGGTTTCGGTAGTTTTTCCCTGCACTATCGTGCACCACGTACCGGGCGTAACCCGAAGACTGGCGATAAAGTGGAGCTGGAAGGAAAGTATGTTCCGCACTTTAAGCCGGGTAAAGAACTGCGCGATCGCGCCAATATTTACGGTAACTGAGTTTAATCATCAGGGTTAAACTGAGTTTAAAGAAAGCACCTTAGGGTGCTTTTTTTGTATCCCGCCCCTGCATTTCTGAATACGCGCCGCATTCTCATTTTCTCCTTGCTGTAAACGCTTAAAAACGTTGCAGCGCCCGCTGTAAATCACGCCTTTTCTGTCTGACGACGCATCACTCCCGCCGCATAATCGCCTGAAACATGGAGGTGAAGATGGGGATCCACGTTATCAGTATGTGCGCCATTCTGGCCATAATCCCGCTCTATTGGTTACCCGTTTTGCCAGACTTGCATATTGTCTGGTTGCTGATTGCCGCAGGAATTGCGTTATCCGTACAGCAGAGAAAATGGCTCAGGTTTTCAGGCCTCGCATTGCTTTTTATGTGCTGGGGGATCCTGGCCGCTCAGGAAAGCGTGTGGCCGATGAACCATTTAACGAGAGCACCGCAGCAGGCCGAGGTGGTCATTACCGCAACTGACGGCGCAACGATGCATCAGGGAAGGATTATCAGCCTCAATGGAGAACGCGTGTGGGCTGCTATGGGCGTGTCACTCTACGGCAACTACCTGCCTCAAAATGTCTGCGTGGGTCAACGCTGGGCGATGACCCTGCGGCTCAGGGCGGTACACGGAGAACTCAACGATGGCGGCTATGATTCGCAGAAAAACGCCTTTGCCCGACACCAGACGCTGAGCGGACGGTTTACCCATGCGGAGATTATCGACGCACGCTGTAGCCTGCGTTCGCAATACCTGACATCACTACAGAATACGCTTTCAGCATATCAGTGGGGGCCCGTGATCCTGGGGCTGGGAATGGGGGAGCGGCTGTCGGTCTCGCGGGAGATAAAAAACCTGATGCGTGAGACCGGAACGATGCATCTCATGGCCATTTCGGGATTGCATATTGCGCTGGCAGCTTCTGCTGTCTGGCTACTGGCTCGGGGCATCCAGTTTTTCCTGCCGGGCCGCTGGATTATCTGGCAAATGCCCTTACTGGCAGGTCTGATTTTTGCCGCGTTTTACGCATGGCTAACGGGCTTGCAGCCGCCTGCGCTGCGTACGGTTATTGCGCTTGTGGTACTGGCTGCATTAAAAATGAGTGGTCGCCAGTGGTCGCCCTGGCAGGTATGGCTTACCTGCGTGGCGGCGATCCTGTTTTTCGATCCGCTGGCGGTACTGTCACAAAGCCTGGCGTTATCCGCGTTTGCGGTCGCCGCGCTTATTTTTTGGTATCAGTGGTTGCCTCTCCCGCACTGGCAACGTGGCCGGTGCCTGCGGCCGCTGGTTACGCTGTTGTATTTGCAGGTTGGAATGCTGCTGCTTCTGTTGCCGCTTCAGGTACTGATTTTCCATGGTTTCAGTCTCTCCTCGCTGGTGGCGAATCTGTTTGCTGTTCCTCTGGTAACGATTATCTCAGTTCCACTGATCCTGCTCGGTATGTTTCTGCATCTGTTTCCGGTGGCGACGCTGGAAAGTATCGTCTGGCTGGCTGCCGATAAGTCTCTGGCAGGACTTTTCTGGCTATTGATGCGTTTACCGAATGGCTGGCAGGACGTGGATGAACGCTGGCAATACCTGACGTTACTGCCGTGGCTGCTGATCATTGGCTGGCGATTCAGGGCCTTCAGCGCAGTACCCGCAGTCTGTCTGGCAGGCAGCGTGGTGATGGCATTTCCCCTCTGGCACAGGATTAAAACTGACAGCTGGTCCCTGCATATGCTGGATGTAGGGCAAGGGCTGGCGATGGTCATTGAGCGTCACGGGAAGGCCATTCTGTATGACACCGGGCTGGCATGGCCCGGTGGGGACAGCGCGCAGCAGCTGATTATCCCCTGGCTACGCTGGCATCATCTGAGGCCGGAAGGGGTGATCCTGAGCCATGAACATCTCGACCACGCGGGGGGACTGGCATCGCTAAAAGCTGCCTGGCCTGCAATGTGGATCAGAAGCCCCTTAGCCTGGGCCGGACATCTTCCATGCTTTCGTGGACAACGATGGCAGTGGCATGGGTTAACGTTCTCCGTGCACTGGCCACCCGAAAACACCTCGGCGAAAGGTAACAACCGCTCCTGCGTGGTAAAAATCGATGACGGCGAACAGAGCGTTTTACTGACCGGAGATATTGAAGCGCAGGCAGAACTGGCAATGTCGAGCCACCGCTGGCGTCAACTTGCGGCTACACTGATTCAGGTGCCGCACCATGGGAGTAACACGTCATCTTCAACACCGCTGCTACAGCGCGTGGAGGGGCAGGTTTCGCTGGCCTCGATGGCCCGCTATAACGCGTGGCGTTTCCCTTCCATCAAAGTAGTCAGGCGCTATCGAACTGAGGGATATCTCTGGCTTGATACCCCGCAGTCCGGACAGATAACTGTGACGTTTTCGCACCAAAGTCGGCAAATTCGCCGCTTACGTGAACACTATTTACCGCGTTGGTATCATCAGTGGTTTGGCGCGCCCGTAGATAACGGGTAGAATATGCGGCTATTTCAACAAATGCTGGTTTTTTGAATGCATAACGACAAAGATCTCTCCACGTGGCAAACGTTCCGCCGGCTCTGGCCGATGATTGCACCTTTCAAAGCAGGCTTGATCGTGGCGGGCGTAGCGTTAATCCTCAACGCAGCCAGCGATACGTTTATGTTATCGCTTCTCAAACCGTTACTGGATGACGGTTTTGGTAAAACGGATCGTTCAGTGCTGCTATGGATGCCGCTGGTGGTTATTGGGCTGATGATCTTACGCGGAATCTCCAGCTATGTATCCAGCTACTGCATCTCCTGGGTATCCGGTAAAGTGGTGATGACCATGCGCCGTCGGTTATTCAGCCATATGATGGGGATGCCAGTCTCATTCTTTGACAAACAGTCAACCGGTACCCTGCTGTCGCGTATTACCTACGATTCAGAGCAGGTGGCGTCGTCCTCTTCCAGCGCACTGATTACCGTTGTGCGTGAAGGCGCATCCATCATCGGTCTTTTTGCGATGATGTTCTATTACAGCTGGCAACTGTCGCTGATCCTTATTGTGCTGGCGCCGATTGTCTCCATCGCGATCCGCGTGGTATCAAAGCGTTTTCGCAACATCAGTAAAAATATGCAGAATACGATGGGGCAGGTGACTACCAGCGCCGAGCAGATGCTGAAAGGCCATAAGGAAGTGTTGATCTTCGGCGGTCAGGAAGTCGAAACCAAACGCTTTGACAAGGTCAGCAACAGAATGCGCCTGCAAGGGATGAAAATGGTATCGGCCTCGTCGATTTCCGATCCGATCATTCAGCTGATTGCCTCTTTGGCCCTGGCCTTCGTCCTGTATGCAGCAAGCTTCCCGAGCGTCATGGAAACCCTGACTGCGGGTACCATTACCGTGGTGTTCTCATCCATGATTGCGCTGATGCGTCCGCTGAAATCGCTGACTAACGTCAACGCCCAGTTCCAGCGCGGGATGGCAGCCTGTCAGACGCTGTTCAGCATCCTCGATTCCGAACAAGAAAAAGATGAAGGTACACGCGTGATAGAGCGCGCTAAAGGTGACCTGGAATTCCGCAACGTGACCTTTACCTATCCAGGCCGTGAAGTGCCGGCGCTGCGTGATATCAGCCTGTCCATCCCGGCGGGTAAGACCGTTGCACTGGTCGGTCGTTCCGGTTCGGGCAAGTCGACTATTGCCAGCCTGATTACCCGTTTCTACGATATCGACCAGGGCGAAATCCTGCTTGATAGTCACGACCTGCGGGAATATACCCTACAGTCGTTGCGTAACCAGGTCGCGCTGGTTTCGCAGAACGTGCATCTGTTCAACGATACGGTGGCGAACAACATTGCGTATGCCCGTACCGAAGAGTACAGCCGTGAAGAGATCGAGAATGCGGCGCGTATGGCCTATGCGATGGACTTCATTAACAAAATGGATAACGGTCTGGATACGATCATTGGCGAAAACGGGGTGCTGCTCTCCGGTGGTCAGCGTCAACGTATCGCGATTGCCCGAGCGCTGCTGCGCAACAGCCCGATTCTGATCCTCGATGAAGCAACGTCCGCACTGGATACGGAATCTGAACGCGCTATCCAGTCGGCTCTGGATGAATTACAGAAAAACCGTACCTCGCTGGTTATCGCGCACCGTCTGTCGACCATCGAACAGGCTGACGAAATCGTGGTGGTGGAAGACGGCGTTATCGTTGAACGCGGCAGCCATGCGGACCTGCTGGAACAACGTGGTGTATACGCGCAGCTTCATAAAATGCAGTTCGGTCAATGATTGCACGCATCTGGTCGGGTGAGTCCCCTCTGTGGGTGCTGTTTCTCCCGCTCTCCTGGCTGTATGGCCTGGTGAGCGGTGCTATTCGTCTGCTTTATCGCCTCAGGATCAAGCGCGCCTGGCGCGCACCGGTACCGGTAGTGGTGGTCGGCAACCTGACGGCGGGTGGAAACGGCAAAACCCCGGTGGTGATCTGGCTGGTAGAGCAGCTCCAGAGGCGCGGTATCCGCCCGGGAGTTGTCTCACGCGGTTACGGTGGTAAAGCGGCGCAGTATCCACTGGTGCTGAGCCCAGCTACGACAACCGCTGAAGCCGGTGATGAGCCGGTACTGATTTACCAGCGTACCGGCGCGCCGGTTGCGGTATCGCCGGTGCGCAGTGATGCCGTGAAGGCACTGCTTGCGGAGCATGATGTACAAATCATCATTACCGATGATGGTTTGCAGCATTACGCGCTGGCGCGTGACAAAGAGATCGTGGTTATTGACGGCGTGCGGCGTTTTGGCAACGGCTGGTGGCTTCCAGCCGGTCCAATGCGCGAGCGTGCGTCGCGCCTGAAAACCGTTGATGCCGTGATTGTGAACGGTGGTGAAGCCAGAGCGAGCGAAATCCCGATGCTTCTTCGTCCCGGACAGGCCGTAAATATGCTGACCGGCGAGCGTAAAGACGTCGCGCAACTGGAACATCTGGTTGCGATGGCCGGTATAGGTCATCCGCCGCGTTTCTTCGCAACGCTGGAGCAGTGCGGCGCTCGGCTGGAAAAACGGGTGCCGCTGGCCGATCACCAGGCGTTAGTTGCCGAAGAGGTTGAAAGGCTGGCAGCGCCGGGCCAGACGCTGATCATGACGGAAAAAGACGCGGTAAAATGCCGGGCCTTTGCGAAAGAAAACTGGTGGTATCTGCCGGTTGATGCTGAACTCAGCGGCGAACAGCCGGAACATTTGCTCAAGGAACTGCTCGCGTTAGTGCAGTAACTTCTACGCGGTTCCGGTGGCGCTTTGACTGACAGGAAAACGCATGTCTCTACCGCAACTCTCACTTGCAGCCGCACGAAACTTGCATCTTGCCGCCCAGGGGCTTCTGAAAAAGCCCCGCCGCCGCGCGCAGCCAGCTAATATCCTCTCTACCGTGCAACGCATGTCGTTGCTGCAAATCGACACCATTAACATCGTGGCGCGTAGCCCGTATCTGGTCCTGTTTAGCCGCCTGGGAAACTATCCTCCGCAGTGGCTGGATAATGCGCTAAGTCAGGGCGAACTGATGGAATACTGGGCGCATGAAGCCTGTTTTCTCCCGCGCAGCGATTTTGCACTGGTGCGTCACCGCATGCTCGCCCCGGACAAAATGGGCTGGAAATACCGCCAGGAATGGATGGCGGAACACGCGGATGAAATAGAGCAACTGATTGCCCATATTCAGAAAAACGGTCCGGTACGCTCTGCGGATTTTGAACACCCGCGAAAAGGCGCAAGCGGATGGTGGGAGTGGAAACCGCACAAACGCCATCTTGAAGGGCTGTTTACGTCGGGCAAAGTGATGGTGGTCGAGCGCCGCAACTTTCAGCGCGTCTATGACCTCACGCACCGCGTTATGCCTCACTGGGACGATACGCGTGACCTGCTGTCTCAGGACGCAGCCGAAGCCATCATGCTCGGGAACAGCGCCCGCAGCCTGGGCATATTCCGCCCACAGTGGCTGGCGGATTATTATCGCCTGCGTCAGCCGCAGCTAAAACCGCTGCTGGAAACGTGGCAGCGTGAACAGCGCGTGATGCCGGTCTCGGTTGAGTCGTTAGGTGAAATGTGGCTGCATGCGGATTTGTTCCCTCTGCTGGCGCAGGCGCAAGAGGGCAAACTCCAGGCGACCCACAGTGCCGTGCTCTCGCCGTTCGACCCCGTTGTCTGGGACAGAAAGCGGGCCGAACAGCTGTTTGATTTCAGCTACCGTCTGGAATGCTACACCCCGGCGCAAAAACGTCAGTACGGTTATTTTGTTTTGCCGTTGCTTCATAAAGGGCAGCTTGTCGGGCGCATGGACGCTAAAATGCACCGTAAAACCGGCACGCTTGAAATTATCGCGCTCTGGCTGGAAGAGGGCATAAAAGTCACGGCTGGCCTGGAAAAAGGGCTAACGTCTGCGCTCAGTGAATTTGCGCGCTGGCAGGGGGCGTATGAAATTGTACTCGGTCGCGTGCCTGCGGGGCTGTTTACGACCTGTCGAGGTGGCTGGGAAACAGGCACTCCCTGAAAAGGGAATGTGATAAGCTTTAGCGATTACCCATACGGAGGAACTATGGATCACCGTTTACTTGAAATTATTGCCTGCCCGGTGTGCAACGGCAAACTGTATTACAGCCAGGATAAACAAGAGCTGATTTGCAAACTGGACAGCCTGGCGTTCCCGCTGCGTGACGGTATTCCGGTCCTGCTGGAAAATGAAGCCCGTTCCCTGGTGGCAGAAGAGATCAAACCATGAGTTTTGTTGTCATTATCCCTGCGCGTTATGCTTCAACGCGCCTGCCAGGTAAACCGCTGGTGGATATCAACGGTAAACCGATGATTGTGCATGTCCTTGAACGGGCACGCGAATCGGGCGCCGGACGCGTCATCGTCGCCACCGATCACCCGGATGTCGCGCGAGCGGTTGAGGCCGCGGGTGGGGAAGTGTGCATGACCCGTGCCGACCACCAGTCAGGCACCGAGCGCCTGGCGGAAGTCGTCGAAAAATGCGGTTTCAGTGACGAGACGGTGATTGTGAACGTGCAGGGCGATGAGCCGATGATCCCGGCGGCTATTATCCGTCAGGTGGCCGACAACCTGGCCCAGCGTAAGGTTGGCATGGCGACCCTTGCGGTGCCGATTCACCACGCTGAAGAGGCGTTCAATCCGAATGCGGTGAAAGTGGTCATGGACGCAGAGGGCTACGCGCTCTATTTCTCCCGCGCCCCCATTCCGTGGGATCGCGATCGTTTCGCGCAATCGAAAGAGACGATCGGCGAAACCTTCCTGCGCCACATCGGTATTTACGGCTACCGCGCCGGCTTTATTCGTCGCTATGTCGCCTGGGCACCAAGCCCGCTTGAGCATATCGAAATGCTCGAACAGCTTCGCGTACTGTGGTACGGCGAGAAAATTCACGTTGCGGTTGCCCAGGAAGTCCCTGGCACCGGCGTGGATACGCCTGAAGATCTCGAGCGCGTACGCGTCGAATTGCGTTAATTCGCTGCCATCCCCTCGTTCTGGGGGGATGTTCTCTTCCTTTTCTTTTTCATTATTGATCTCGACCGGGTGACATCCGGGGTTCGCGCGCTCATTATAAAAGCAGTAGTCTTAATGGGGGTAATCTCATATGGAACAGCTGCGTGCTGAACTCAGCCATCTCCTTGGCGAACAGCTAAGCCGGGTGGAATGCGTGAATGAAAAGGCCGATACCGCACTCTGGTCGTTGTACGACAGTCAGGGAAACCCCATGCCGCTGATGGCCAGAAGTTTTACCTCGCCGGGCGTCGCCAGACAGCTGGCCTGGAAAATGTCGATGCTGGCGCGGGAAGGGACTGTCCGTATGCCGACGGTCTACGGCGTGATGACCCATGAGGAGCATCCCGGCCCGGATGTTCTGCTTATTGAACGTTTACGCGGGGTTTCTGTTGAAGCCCCGACGCGTACACCGGAGCGCTGGGAACAGCTGAAAGATCAGATTGTCGAGGCCCTGCTAGCCTGGCATCGGCAGGACAGCCGGGGTCTTGTTGGCGCGGTAGACAGCACCCAGGAAAACCTGTGGCCGCTATGGTATCGCCAGCGTGTCGAAGTGCTCTGGGGCACGCTGAACCAGTTCAACAACACCGGTTTAACGATGCAGGACAAACGTATTCTGTTCCGCACCCGGGAATGTCTTCCGACGCTGTTTGAGGGTTTTAACGACAACTGCGTGCTGGTTCACGGCAACTTCACGCTGCGCAGTATGCTTAAAGACTCGCGCAGCGATCAGCTTCTGGCAATGGTCGGGCCGGGGATCATGCTCTGGGCGCCGCGCGAGTACGAACTGTTCAGGCTGAGCGAGGGCGGGGCGGCGGAAGATTTGCTCTGGCACTATCTTCAGCGCGCCCCCGTTGCGGAGGCCTTTCTCTGGCGACGCTGGCTCTATCTTCTCTGGGATGAGGTGGCGCAACTGGTCAACACCGGGCGCTTTAATCGCGCCAGTTTCGATCTGGCCGCAAAATCACTCCTGCCCTGGCTTGCCTGACGAACCCTTGAGCCACTGCCACAGGCGGCCAAGCGTCTCGTAACCGACGCGGTCGCTGTGCATCAGCCATACCGGGGACGGGATTATCCGTTCCCACGGGTTGAGCGGGGCGTCAATGGCCAGCTGGTTTGCCGGAGCAGGAAGCGGATGCAGGCCCTGATTCTCAAAGAAAATCATTGCGCGCGGCAGGTGTGAAGCAGAGGTCACCAGCAGGAACGGCACATCACCGATGGCTTGTTTCACCGCAGCAGCTTCTTCTTCGGTATCTTTTGGGCTATCCAGCGTGATGATGGCGGAACGTGGTACGCCAAGCGATTCAGCCACTCTTGCCCCTGCTTCAGCGGTACTTACCGGGTTGGTTTTTGCCGCAGCGCCCGTGAAGATCATCTTCGATCCCGGGTTGGCAAGCCACAGGCGGATCCCCTCGTTCAGGCGCGGCAGGCTGTTGTTGATCAGGTTTGAGCTGGGGGCCCAGTTCGGATCCCAGGTATACCCGCCGCCCAGCACCACGATATAGCCCACCTTCTGTTTTCCCTGCCATGTAGGGTAGGTGTTTTCAATCGGGCGTAACAAACCGTCAGCGACCGGTTGCAGGCTGAGTAACAGCAGCGCCAGCCAGCCCACGGTGACGAGGGATTTACCGCTTTTCTGAAAGCGGCTAAACCATATCAATGCCAGCCCCAGCGCGATGAGAAGCAACAGCAGGGGAAGGGGAAGCATCATGCCTCCGATATATTTTTTTAGGGTAAAAAGCATCCTTTTTGGTTCCTTTTTTAACCATACAGCAGGCGATTGCCCGTGATATTACACCAGAGTGGTTCATTCTCCGCGCGGGTGTGACAAAATAGCGGTTTTGCAGTGAGTGGAACCCTCCCAATGCGGGATCGCAATTTTGATGACATCGCGGAAAAGTTTTCGCGCAACATTTATGGCACCACCAAAGGTCAGCTTCGTCAGACGATCCTCTGGCAGGATCTGGATAAGCTGCTGGCTGAATTTGGTGACCGACCGTTGCGCGTACTGGATGCCGGCGGTGGGGAAGGGCAGACTGCAATTCTGATGGCGCAGCGGGGACATCACGTCACGCTTTGCGATCTTTCTGCCGAGATGGTTGCGCGCGCCGGGCGAGCGGCAGAAGAGAAAGGTGTGAGCGACAACATGCATTTTATACATTGCGCCGCTCAGGACATTCCGCAGCATTTGGAAACGCAGGTTGATCTGATATTGTTTCATGCTGTGCTCGAATGGGTCGCCGAACCACAAGCGATGTTAAAAACGCTGTGGTCGATGCTGCGCCCGGGCGGTGCGTTATCGCTGATGTTTTACAATGCCAACGGCCTGCTAATGCGAAACGTGCTGGTCGGCAATTTTGGCTATGTACAGCAGGGCATGTATAAAAAGAAACGACGCACGCTTTCACCGGATTTCCCCCGTGAACCGCAGCAGGTCTATGGCTGGCTGGAGGAGATCGGTTGGGAAATTACCGGCAAAACCGGCGTGAGGGTGTTTCATGATTATCTGCGTGATAAACAAAAACAGGATGACTGTTTAGACGCCTTAACAGAAATAGAGACGCGGTACTGCCGCCAGGAGCCTTATCTGAGCCTTGGCCGCTATATCCACGTCACCGCGCGCAAGCCGCAGATGCAAGGATAATCTATGAGTGAATTTTCCCAGACAGTCCCCGAACTGGTTGCCTGGGCCAGGAAAAACGATTTCTCCATCTCGCTGCCGGTAGACAGACTCTCATTCCTGCTGGCGGTTGCGACGCTAAACGGCGAACGCCTGGATGGCGAAATGAGTGAAGGCGAACTGGTGGATGCGTTCCGCCACGTCAGTGATGCGTTTGAGCAAACCAGCGAAACCATTAGCGTGCGTGCCAACAACGCAATCAATGATATGGTGCGTCAACGTCTGCTGAACCGCTTTACCAGCGAGCAGGCGGAAGGAAACGCCATCTATCGTCTTACGCCACTGGGCATTGGCATTACCGACTATTACATCCGCCAGCGCGAATTTTCCACGCTGCGTCTCTCCATGCAGCTCTCCATTGTTGCAGGCGAGCTGAAGCGTGCCGCCGACGCGGCTGATGAAAACGGTGACGAATTCCACTGGCATCGCAACGTTTACGCGCCGCTAAAATACTCGGTCGCCGAGATTTTCGACAGTATCGATCTGACTCAACGTCTGATGGACGAACAGCAGCAGCAGGTCAAAGACGATATCGCTCAACTGCTGAATAAAGACTGGCGTGCGGCCATCTCCAGCTGTGAACTTTTGCTGTCAGAAACGTCCGGTACGCTACGTGAGTTGCAGGATACGCTGGAGGCGGCTGGGGATAAGCTACAGGCCAACCTGCTGCGCATCCAGGACGCGACGATGGCGCACGACGATCTGCATTTTATCGACCGTCTGGTGTTTGATTTGCAGAGTAAGCTTGACCGCATTATCAGCTGGGGCCAGCAGTCGATCGACCTGTGGATCGGTTACGACCGCCACGTGCATAAATTTATCCGTACCGCCATTGATATGGATAAGAACCGCGTCTTTGCTCAGCGTCTGCGCCAGTCGGTACAGACCTACTTTGATGCGCCGTGGGCGCTGACCTACGCCAACGCCGATCGTCTTCTGGATATGCGCGACGAAGAGATGGCGCTGCGTGATGAAGAGGTTACCGGGGAACTGCCGCCGGATCTGGAATACGAAGAATTTAACGAAATTCGCGAGCAGCTTGCGGCGATGATCGAAGAACAGCTCGCTGTCTATAAAGCCAGACAAGCACCGCTGGATCTTGGCCTCGTGGTACGCGACTATCTGGCGCAGTATCCGCGAGCGCGCCACTTCGATGTAGCCCGCATTGTTGTAGACCAGGCGGTGCGCCTGGGCATCGCACAAGCCGATTTCACCGGACTGCCGCCGAAGTGGCAGCCGATTAACGATTACGGAGCCAAGGTACAGGCGCATGTCATTGACAAATATTGAACAAGTGATGCCAGTTAAGCTGGCACAGGCGCTGGCGAATCCGTTGTTTCCGGCGCTGGACAGCCAACTGCGTGCCGGTCGTCACATTGGCCTTGACGAGCTGGATAATCACGCCTTTTTGATGGACTTTCAGGAGTATCTGGAAGAGTTTTACGCTCGCTATAACGTTGAGCTGATCCGCGCGCCGGAAGGGTTTTTCTACCTGCGTCCGCGCTCTACTACGCTTATTCCGCGCTCGGTGCTTTCCGAACTGGATATGATGGTCGGCAAAATTCTCTGCTACCTCTACCTCAGCCCGGAACGTCTGGCGAATGAAGGGATCTTCACCCAGCAGGAGCTTTACGATGAGCTGCTGTCGCTGGCGGATGAAAGCAAGCTGCTCAAGCTGGTAAATAATCGCTCGACGGGGTCCGATCTGGACCGTCAGAAATTACAGGAAAAAGTTCGCTCTTCCCTGAACCGTCTGCGCCGTCTGGGAATGGTCTGGTTCATGGGTCACGACAGCAGCAAGTTCCGCATTACCGAATCGGTCTTCCGCTTTGGTGCCGACGTGCGTGCGGGTGACGATGCGCGTGAAGCACAGCTGCGCATGATCCGTGACGGTGAAGCGATGCCGGTGGAAAACCATTTGCAGCTCAATGACGAGCACGAAGAGAATCAGCCGGATAGCGGGGAGGAAGAGTAATGATTGAACGCGGTAAATTTCGCTCACTAACGCTGATTAACTGGAACGGCTTCTTTGCCCGAACCTTCGATCTGGATGAGCTGGTGACAACGCTCTCCGGCGGTAACGGGGCAGGTAAATCCACCACCATGGCGGCCTTCGTGACGGCGCTGATCCCTGACCTGACCCTGCTGCACTTCCGTAACACCACTGAAGCGGGTGCAACGAGCGGCTCCCGAGATAAAGGGCTGCACGGTAAGCTGAAAGCGGGCGTCTGTTATTCGGTGCTGGACGTGATCAACTCCCGTCATCAGCGCGTGGTTGTAGGCGTGCGCCTGCAGCAGGTTGCCGGCCGCGACCGTAAAGTAGATATCAAACCGTTTGCGATCCAGGGGCTGCCAACCTCCGTGCAGCCGACCGCGCTGCTGACGGAAACCCTGAATGAACGTCAGGCGCGCGTTCTGACGCTCCAGGAGCTGAAAGACAAGCTGGAAGCCATCGAAGGCGTGCAGTTTAAGCAGTTTAACTCCATTACCGACTACCACTCTCTGATGTTCGATCTCGGCGTGGTGGCCCGTCGTCTGCGCAGCGCGTCAGATCGTAGTAAATACTACCGTCTGATTGAAGCCTCCCTGTACGGCGGTATCTCAAGCGCCATTACCCGCTCCCTGCGCGACTACCTGCTGCCGGAAAACAGCGGCGTGCGTAAGGCCTTCCAGGATATGGAAGCCGCGCTGCGTGAAAACCGCATGACGCTGGAAGCGATTCGCGTTACGCAATCTGACCGCGATCTGTTTAAGCACCTGATCAGCGAAGCCACCAACTACGTGGCGGCAGACTATATGCGTCACGCCAACGAGCGCCGTATTCATCTCGATCAGGCGCTGGAATACCGCCGCGAGCTGTTTACCTCCCGCAAACAGCTGGTCGCCGAGCAGTATAAGCATGTCGAAATGGCGCGCGAACTGGGCGAGCACAACGGTGCCGAAGGGGATCTGGAAGCCGATTACCAGGCGGCCAGCGATCATCTGAACCTGGTGCAAACCGCGCTGCGTCAGCAGGAAAAAATCGAGCGTTATGAAGCCGATCTCGATGAGCTGCAAATTCGTCTTGAAGAGCAAAATGAAGTGGTGGCAGAAGCCGCCGATTTGCAGGAAGAGAACGAAGCCCGCGCGGAAGCCGCCGAGCTGGAAGTGGATGAGCTGAAAAGCCAGCTCGCAGACTACCAGCAGGCGCTGGACGTGCAGCAGACCCGCGCGATCCAATACAACCAGGCGCTGCAGGCGTTGCAGCGTGCCAAAGAGCTGTGCCACCTGCCGGACCTGACCCCTGAAAGCGCTGACGAATGGCTGGATACCTTCCAGGCCAAAGAGCAGGAAGCCACTGAGAAACTGCTTTCTCTCGATCAGAAAATGAGCGTGGCGCAAACGGCACACAGCCAGTTTGAGCAGGCGTACCAGCTGGTGGTGGCGATCAACGGTCCGCTGGCGCGTAACGAAGCATGGGACGTTGCCCGTGAGTTGCTGCGCGACGGCGTCAATCAACGCCATCTGGCCGAGCAGGTGCAGCCGCTGCGCATGCGCCTGAACGAGCTGGAACAGCGTCTGCGTGAACAGCAGGAAGCTGAGCGTCTGCTGGCGGAATTCTGCAAACGTCAGGGTAAAAATTACGATTTCGACGAGCTTGAGGCTCTGCATCAGGAGCTGGAAGCGCGTATTGCGGCCCTGTCCGATACCGTATCGAACGCCAGCGAACAGCGCATGACGCTGCGTCAGGAGCTGGAACAGCTTCAGTCCCGTTCGAAGACGCTCTTACAGCGTGCGCCGATCTGGCTGGCCGCACAAAGCAGCCTGAACCAGCTCAGCGAGCAGTGTGGTCAGGAGTTTGCCTCCAGCCAGGACGTCACCGAATACATGCAACAGCTGCTGGAGCGCGAACGCGAAGCGATTGTTGAGCGTGACGAAGTGGGCGCGCGCAAGCGTGACGTCGATGAAGAAATCGAGCGTTTAAGCCAGCCTGGCGGCTCAGAAGATCCGCGCCTGAATGCGTTAGCCGAGCGTTTCGGCGGCGTGCTGCTGTCTGAAATTTACGACGACGTCGGCCTGGACGATGCGCCGTACTTCTCCGCGCTGTACGGTCCGTCCCGTAACGCGATTGTAGTGCCGGATCTGTCGCTGATTTCTGACCAGCTTGCAGGGCTGGAAGACTGCCCGGAAGATCTCTACCTCATCGAAGGGGATCCGCAGTCGTTTGATGACAGCGTATTCAGCGTCGACGAGCTGGAAAAAGCGGTGGTGGTGAAAATCGCCGATCGCCAGTGGCGCTATTCGCGCTTCCCGGAACTGCCGCTGTTTGGCCGCGCCGCGCGTGAAAACCGTATTGAAAGCCTGCACGCCGAGCGTGAAACGCTTTCAGAGCGTTTTGCGACCCTGTCGTTTGACGTGCAGAAAACCCAGCGTCTGCATCAGGCGTTCAGCCGCTTTATCGGCAGCCATCTGGGCGTTGCCTTCCAGCCCGATCCGGAAGCCGAAATTCGTAAGCTCAACACCCGCCGCGGTGAGCTGGAGCGTGCGCTTGCCAGCCATGAAAATGACAACCAGCAAAGCCGCGTGCAGTTTGAGCAGGCGAAAGAAGGCGTTGCGGCCCTTAACCGCATCCTGCCGCGCCTGAACCTGCTGGCGGACGATACGCTCGCCGACCGCGTGGATGAGATTCAGGAACGTCTGGACGAAGCGCAGGAAGCGGCGCGCTTTGTGCAGCAACACGGCAATCAGCTGGCAAAACTGGAGCCGATGGTTTCCGTTCTCCAGAGCGACCCGGAACAGTTTGAGCAGTTAAAAGAAGATTACGCCTGGTCACAGCAGGTGCAGCGCGAAGCGCGTCAGCAGGCGTTTGCCCTCACGGAAGTGGTGCAACGTCGCGCACACTTCGGCTACTCCGATTCAGCAGAAATGCTGAGCGGGAACAGCGATCTGAATGAAAAGCTGCGCCAGCGTCTTGAGCAGGCCGAAGCGGAACGAACGCGCGCCCGTGAAGCGATGCGTACTCACGCTGCACAGCTGAGCCAGTACAGCCAGGTCATGGCGTCGCTGAAAAGCTCCTTTGACACCAAGAAAGAGCTGTTAAATGACCTGCATAAAGAGTTGCAGGACATTGGCGTGCGCGCCGACAGCGGCGCAGAAGAGCGGGCGCGTATTCGCCGCGATGAGCTGCATGCTCAGCTCAGCAACAACCGTGCGCGTCGTAATCAGCTCGAAAAAGCGCTGACCTTCTGTGAAGCGGAGATGGACAACCTGACGCGTCGTCTGCGCAAGCTGGAGCGCGACTATTTTGAGATGCGTGAACAGGTTGTGACTGCGAAGGCGGGCTGGTGCGCGGTTATGCGCATGGTGAAGGACAACAACGTGGAGCGTCGTCTGCACCGTCGCGAGCTGGCGTACCTGTCAGCCGATGAACTGCGCTCTATGTCGGATAAGGCGCTGGGTGCGCTGCGTCTGGCCGTGGCGGACAATGAACACCTGCGCGACGTGCTGCGCATGTCCGAAGATCCGAAGCGTCCTGAGCGCAAAATTCAGTTCTTCGTGGCGGTTTATCAGCACTTACGCGAACGTATTCGTCAGGACATCATCCGTACCGACGATCCGGTTGAAGCGATCGAACAGATGGAGATCGAGCTGGGCCGTCTGACGGAGGAGCTGACTTCCCGCGAGCAGAAGCTGGCAATCAGCTCCCGCAGCGTGGCGAATATTATTCGTAAAACCATTCAGCGCGAGCAGAACCGTATCCGTCAGCTGAACCAGGGCCTGCAAAGCGTGTCGTTTGGCCAGGTAAACAGCGTGCGGCTGAACGTGAACGTGCGTGAGGCGCACTCCACGCTGCTTGACGTGTTGTCTGAACAGCATGAGCAGCATCAGGATCTGTTCAACAGTAACCGCCTGACCTTCTCCGAAGCGCTGGCGAAGCTGTATCAGCGTCTGAATCCGCAGATTGACATGGGCCAGCGTACGCCGCAAACCATCGGCGAGGAGTTGCTGGACTACCGCAACTATCTGGAAATGGAAGTTGAGGTTAACCGTGGCTCAGACGGCTGGCTGCGCGCGGAATCCGGTGCGCTCTCTACCGGTGAAGCCATCGGTACTGGTATGTCGATTCTGGTGATGGTGGTGCAGAGCTGGGAAGATGAAGCGCGTCGTCTGCGCGGCAAGGACATCTCTCCATGCCGTCTGCTGTTCCTCGATGAAGCCGCGCGTCTCGACGCCCGCTCCATCGCCACGCTGTTTGAGCTTTGCGAGCGACTCGATATGCAGCTCATCATCGCGGCGCCGGAAAACATCAGTCCGGAAAAAGGGACAACCTATAAGCTGGTGCGTAAAGTGTTCCAGAACAGTGAACATGTACACGTCGTAGGTCTGCGTGGCTTCGCCCCGCAGCCACCGGAGTCATTACCGGGCACGGCTGACGCCTCTTAACCCGGGGTATGATAAAAGGCGGCGCTCAGGCGTCGCTTTTTTTATTCACTTAACTTGTGTTCAGGGCTGCGTTATCTTTAAACTTCTTTACATAAGGCAAGGCAGCAGCGTGTATGCCTTTCTATACTGAAGGAAAGCTCCATAATACTGGGCATGTCGTGAAAAACAGGGGGCAAGGGATGTTGCTTAAGAAAGATCGTGGTCGTCAGCTGTCTGCGCTGAGTTTGTGCCTGACAGTGATGTTTGCTCCACTGTTTACCGCTCAGGCCGATGAGCCTGAAATTGTACCGACTGACAGCTCCGCGACGATGGGCGCGCAGCCGACGTCGCTGTCACAACCGCTGGATCAGTCTCCGGCGACGGCCATCATGGCCGGCATTAAACCGCTGCCGGAAGGCATCGATACTGAATCATTACGCCAGCAGCTTATGACCGGGCTGCCCTCGGGCTATACTCCCGCTTATATTAACCAGCTCACGCTGCTTTACGCTGCGCGCGATATGAAACCGATGTGGGAAAATCGCGAGGCGGTACGTGCCTTCCAGCAGCAGCTGGCTGAAGTGGCGATTGCAGGTTTTCAGCCACAGTTCACGACCTGGGTTGAACTCCTGACCGACCCTGCCGTTACCGGACAGGCGCGTGACGTGGTGCTGTCTGATGCCATGATGGGCTACTTGCAGTTTGTGGCGGGGATTTCGGTGAACGGCAACCGCTGGTTATACAGCAGTAAACCGTACAAGCTGGCGACGCCCGCGCTGTCCGTCATTAATCGGTGGCAGCTGTCGCTGGACAACGGTGAACTGCCGCGCTTTATCGCAAGCCTTGCGCCCGCCCACCCGCAGTATGCCACGATGCATCAGTCGCTTCTTGAGCTGGTCGCGGATTCCCGCCCGTGGCCTGAGTTGCGTGGAACAGCAACGCTGCGTCCGGGACAATGGAGCAGCGATGTGCCTGCGATTCGCGAAATTATGAAACGGTCTGGCATGCTTGACAGCGGCCCTAAAATTGCGCTGCCCGGCGACGATACGCAAAACGCAGTCGTCAGCCCGTCGGCGCCGGTAAAAGAGAAAACCGCCGTTGCGCTGAGCAATAAGCCCGCCGCTTACGATCGCGAGCTGGTCGCGGCAGTGAAGCAGTTCCAGGCCGCGCAGGGGCTGGGCGCCGACGGCGTGATTGGTCCATCGACTCGCGACTGGCTGAACGTCTCTCCGGCCCAGCGGGCAGGGGTGCTGGCGTTGAATATCCAGCGCTTGCGCTTGCTGCCGGGCACGTTATCCACCGGCATTATGGTCAACATTCCGGCGTACTCCCTGGTCTACTATCAGGACGGTAGCGAAGTGCTGGCGTCCCGCGTGATTGTGGGTCGACCTGACCGCAAAACGCCGATGATGAGCAGCGCGCTGAATAACGTGGTGGTTAACCCGCCGTGGAACGTGCCGCCGACGCTGGCGCGCAAAGATATCCTGCCTAAGGTCTGGAATGACCCGGGCTATCTGGAGCGACATAACTATACGGTGATGCGTGGCTGGAACAGCAAAGAAGCGATTGACCCCTGGATGGTCGACTGGTCAACGATTACGCCTTCGAACCTGCCGTTCCGTTTCCAGCAGGCACCGGGTGCGCATAACTCGCTCGGACGTTACAAATTCAATATGCCAAGTTCGGACGCAATCTATCTGCATGATACCCCGAACCATAATCTGTTCCAGAAAGACGCACGCGCGCTCAGTTCTGGCTGCGTTCGCGTGAATAAGGCCTCGGAGCTGGCGAATATGCTGTTGCAGGATGCAGGCTGGAACGATACGCGGATATCAGATGCCCTGAAGCAGGGGGATACGCGTTACGTCAATATCCGCCACAATATTCCGGTCAATCTTTACTATCTGACGGCGTTTGTGGGCGCGGACGGACGTACCCAGTATCGTACAGATATTTACAATTATGATCTGACAGCGCGATCCGGCGCACAAATCTTGCCAAAAGCGGAACAATTAATCAGGTAAATGAAGTAGTTCGGTAAAAATGATTGTCGTAAGTTATGGTGAATATGAGGCGATCTGGCTGCAAGCCGCGTATACACTGGGATTGGGCGCCTTGACGTAGCAGGCTTTGCCAGTTATGGTGCCCTTCGTGCGCTAAGCATATTGACAATTTCTTTTACCTGTAGACCTGATTATCATGGACAAATTTGACGCTAATCGCCGCAAATTGCTGGCGCTAGGTGGCGTTGCGCTGGGCGCAGCAGCCATCCTTCCGACGCCAGCATTTGCCACCCTCTCGACACCTCGTCCGCGTATTTTAACGCTCAACAATCTGCATACTGGTGAGACGCTTAAAGCGGAATTTTTCGATGGCAGAGGCTATATTCAGGATGAATTAGCACGACTCAACCATTTTTTCCGTGATTTCCGCGCGAACAAAATCAAAGCCATCGACCCTGGATTATTCGATCAGCTTTACCGCTTGCAGGGACTGCTGGGGACCAAAAGGCCGGTGCAACTCATTTCTGGCTATCGCTCTCTGGATACCAACAATGAACTGCGCGCCCACAGCCGTGGGGTAGCGAAAAAAAGCTATCACACCAAAGGGCAGGCGATGGATTTCCATATTGAAGGCGTTTCGTTAGCCAATATTCGCAAAGCGGCGTTATCTATGCGCGCAGGTGGTGTAGGATACTACCCACGTAGCAACTTTGTGCATATTGATACCGGGCCGGTTCGGCACTGGTAATAACGAAACACAGGAGCAGTATGAACTATCGTATTATTCCGGTTACCGCGTTCTCACAGAACTGTTCATTGATCTGGTGTGAACAAACTAAACTGGCCGCGCTTGTTGATCCCGGTGGCGACGCTGAGACAATCAAGCAGGAAGTCGCTGCCAGCGGTGTAACGCTGATGCAGATTTTACTGACCCATGGCCATCTTGACCATGTGGGTGCAGCGGCTGAACTGGCTGAACACTACGGTGTGCCGATTATCGGCCCGGAAAAAGAAGATGAGTTCTGGCTTCAGGGGCTGCCTGCCCAAAGCCGCATGTTTGGTCTGGATGACTGTCAGCCACTGACACCGGACCACTGGCTGAACGAAGGCGATCGCGTTAACGTAGGGAATGTAACTTTACAGGTGTTGCATTGCCCCGGGCATACGCCTGGCCATATTGTCTTCTTTGATGACGCGTCGCGTCTGCTGATTTCCGGTGACGTGATTTTCAAAGGGGGCGTAGGACGCAGCGATTTCCCACGCGGCGATCACGGTCAGCTGATTCAGTCGATTAAGCAGAAGTTATTACCGTTAGGTGATGATGTGACGTTTATCCCTGGACACGGACCAATGTCAACGCTGGGCGATGAGCGGTTGCATAACCCGTTCCTTCAGGATGAAATGCCTGTCTGGTAAACCCTTTCAATAAAAAAGCCTGCGCGATGCAGGCTTTTTTTATGGGTGCAGGTTACAGCACCGCGACAATGGCTTCGCACAGTGGCGCCATGTTGTCAGGCGTCATACCTGCAACGTTCACGCGGCCAGAGGCAACGGCATAGACGCCAAACTCTTCACGCAGGCGCAGCACCTGCTCTTTGGTCAGACCGCTGAAGGAGAACATGCCGTTCTGCTTGATGATGAAGCTGAAGTCACGGTCGGCGCCTTTCTCAGCCAGCGTGTTCACAAACAGCAGACGCATGCGTTGAATGCGCTGACGCATATCGTTCAGCTCTTGTTCCCAGATTGCGCGCAGCGCATCGTTGCTCAGGATCGTCGCAACTACAGACGCACCGTGTGCCGGTGGGTTGGAGTAGTTAGCGCGGATCACGGACTTCATCTGGCTGAATGCGCGATCGACAGTTTGATCGTCAGCGGCCACCAGCGTACAGGCGCCGACACGCTCGTTATACAGACCAAAGTTCTTGGAATAGGAGCTTGCGACAATCAGCTCCTGATGGACGGCGGCGAATGCGCGCAGACCTTCAGCATCTTCTTCCAGACCACGGGCAAAGCCCTGGTAAGCGAAGTCGAACAGCGGCAGCCAGCCTTTTTCAACGGACAGCTTAGCCAGCTGTTCCCACTGTTCAAGCGTAGGATCGATACCAGTTGGGTTATGGCAGCAGCCATGGAACAGCACCACATCGCCCGCCTGGGCTTCGCTCAGGCTGGCCAGCAAACCATCGAAGTCCAGCGCGTGGTTTGCCGCGTCATAGTAGGCGTATTCACGGACTTCCAGACCCGCAGAATTAAACACGCTCTTGTGGTTCGGCCAGCTTGGATTGCTTACCCAGACACGCTTCACAGAGGTGTTTTTCGCCAGGAAATCTGCCGCCACGCGCAGTGCGCCGGTACCGCCTGGGGTCTGCGCCGTGCGGGCGCGTTTTTCGCTCACAATGGTGCTGCCTTTGCCGAACAGCAGCTCCTGGGTGCAGCGACCAAATTCAGGGATACCATCAATACCGAGGTAGTTTTTGGTGGTTTCGTTTTCCAGCAGATACTGCTCAGCTTTTTTGACGCTGGTCAGTACCGGAGTTTTGCCGGTTTCATCTTTATATACACCAATACCCAGGTTGATTTTGCCAGGGCGGTCGTCGGCACGAAACAGATCGGCCAGGCCCAGAATTGGGTCGGCAGGAGCGGCAGTAATGTTCTCAAACATGACGAAGTTCCATTGTGATTACAGAAGTGAAATCCGCTATCAGGTTAACGGTAGATTTACAAAATGCCAACCGTTTGCGACGAAAAGCGTGCGGCTTTTCAAAAGTCGCTATTATTTTCTCTCGGGAATAAAAAAACAGGGCCGAAGCCCTGTTCATTAAGCATATAGCAACGAGGTGTGCTGATTAGAACTGGTAAACCAGACCCAGAGCCACGATGTCGTCGTTGTTGATGCCCAGCTTGTTGTCGTCTTTCAGCTGGTTGATCTGATAGTCAACATAGGTAGACATGTTTTTGTTGAAGTAGTAGGTCGCACCGATATCAACGTAGTTGATGTAGTCTTCGTCACCGATACCTTCTACGTCTTTCGCTTTAGATTTGTAGTAAGCGATGGATGGACGCAGGCCGAAATCGAACTGGTACTGAGCGACAACAGAGAAGTCCTGAGACTTGTTAGCGAAACCACGGCTGCCCAGGCGCGCTGCGTTACGCATTTCGCCATAAATGGCTGCCAGGTAGATGTTGTTCGCGTCGTATTTCAGGCCGGTTGCCCACTGTTCAGCTTTGTCGCCTTCACCCCATTCCAGAGTCTGCTGGTTGTTGGTACGGTCAGCGGCGCCATAAGCACCGACAATGCCGAAGCCTTCGTAGTCATAGCTCAGAGAGGTCGCCCAGCCGTCGCCGTTGGAACGTACCGCGTCATCACGTTCATTTTTGCCCAGGTACTGAACACCAAAGTTCAGACCGTCAACCAGGCCGAAGAAGTTGCTGTTACGGTAAGTCGCCAGACCACCCGTACGGCCTGCGAAGAAGTTATCGCTCGCGCCGGTGTCGCCACCGAACTCAGGCAGCATATCGGTGATGCCGATTGCGTCATAGACCAGACCGTAGTTACGACCGTAGTCGAAGGAGCCTGCGTCACCAAATTTCAGACCTGCGAATGCCAGACGGGTTTTGTTGCCGTTCTGCGCATCGCCGCCTTCAGAGTTGTTACCCTGGAAGTTGTATTCCCACTGACCGTAGCCAGTCAGCTGATCGTTGATCTGAGTTTCACCTTTGAAGCCCAGACGCGCGTAAGTGTTGTCGCCATCGTTGCCCGCGTAATCAGAGAAGTAATGCAGGCCAACTGCTTTCCCGTAAAGATCTAATTTGTTGCCGTCTTTGTTATAGATTTCAGCAGCGTTTGCTGCACCGGCTACCAGCAGGGCAGGGACTACCACTGCCAGGATATTGCGCTTCATCATTATTTATTACCCTCATTGGTTTTTTTATGACACTCGCCACTGCCGTCAATAAATTCTGTCAATAAATATTTCCGGAACTATTGATGAGAGTTAGGTGTCTTTATGTGTCTGACAGGCATCTTTCCATTCATAGAACCGTTTCGCTACACTGAAAGTGCTACAATCTTCAAGATTCAGTTACCAAAAGAAAATATGTGTAACTAAATATGTATTTTTGGGAACTTTGTGAAGCACCTCAAACTTCAGCGCGTTCTGGTGAATTAAACCTCCGCTTTATTCTTATATATATGATTTCCTTATGTTTAATTTAGCTAAAGGTCTTTCGTATAAACAGAAGTTAAACGGCTCATTTTTTCTTATAATCGACAAAAGCCATCCAGATGGCTGTGAAAGTGGTTGTTTTTTGTGCTATTGCGTAAGGATTGTATTAATCGCAATAAGAATAGGGTTATTTTTTTGTCTAAGGATATTTCGTGGAAACAAAACGTAACAGGTAGAGGGAATTGCGGGGTTGTGGTTTATAGACGCTTACTTTTGACTGACGAAAACTGACATTGCAGGATAAAATAATGGCCAGCATTTGCTGGCCATTAATGATTTGGTCGGTTAGAAACTTGCGTTACGCGGTGTGCGTGGGAACGGAATCACATCACGTACGTTCTGAACACCTGTTACGTAAGCAATCAGACGTTCGAAGCCCAGGCCAAAGCCAGAGTGCGGAACGGTGCCGTAGCGACGGAGATCGCGATACCAGCTGTAGTCCGCCGGGTTCAGGCCCATCTCCTGCATACGCGCATCCAGTACATCCAGGCGCTCTTCACGCTGGGAGCCACCGATGATCTCACCGATGCCCGGCGCCAGAACATCCATCGCGGCAACGGTTTTACCATCTTCGTTAAGGCGCATATAGAACGCCTTAATGTCTTTCGGATAGTTTTTCACCACAACCGGTGCTTTGAAGTGCTTCTCTGCCAGATAACGTTCATGCTCGGAGGAGAGATCCACGCCCCAGTAAACCGGGTTTTCGAATTTCTCGCCGCATTTTTCCAGGATAGCGACCGCGTCGGTGTAATCCACCTGCGCGAAGTCTGCGGAGACGAAGCGCTCAAGACGGGCGATGGCGTCCTTATCGACACGCTCAGCGAAGAATTTCATGTCGTCTGCGCGTTCTTCGAGAACGGCTTTGAACACGTATTTCAGCATCGCTTCTGCCAGGCCAGCCACGTCATTCAGATCGGCAAAGGCGACTTCCGGCTCCAGCATCCAGAATTCCGCCAGGTGACGGCTGGTGTTAGAGTTTTCCGCACGGAAGGTTGGGCCGAAGGTGTAGATCTTAGACAGCGCACAGGCATAGGTTTCGCCGTTGAGCTGGCCGGAAACCGTCAGGAAGGCTTCTTTACCAAAGAAGTCTTTGTCGTAATCGACTTTACCTTCCGGCGTACGCGGCAGGTTTTCCATATCCAGCGTTGAAACGCGGAACATTTCACCTGCGCCTTCGGTATCGGATGCCGTGATCAGCGGAGTAGACACCCAGAAGTAACCCTGCTCGTCAAAGAAGCGATGCAGCGCCTGCGCCAGCGTATGACGCACGCGCGCCACTGCACCAATCAGGTTGGTGCGCGGACGCAGGTGCGCAACTTCACGCAGATATTCGATGCTGTGACGCTTTGCAGCCATCGGATAGGTGTCCGGATCTTCAACCCAGCCGGTCACTTCCACCGAGGTCGCCTGAATTTCGTAGCTCTGACCCTGGCCCGGAGAGGCCACCACAACACCGGTGACGATCACGGAACAGCCGGTTGTCAGGTGCAGAACGTCATCATTGTAATTGGGCAGAGAATTATTAATGACGGCCTGTACAGGATCAAAGCAGGAACCGTCATAGACGGCGAGGAAGGAGATGCCAGCTTTAGAATCTCGGCGAGTACGCACCCATCCGCGCACGGTGACCTCCTGGTCAACGGCGACACGGCCCTGGAGTACGTCGGCTACAGGCACAACGCTCATAATATTCTCTCTGTTAATAGTCGGAAAAAATAAACACTTGTCCGCCCTTATAGGGGGGATATCTATGTTACCTGCCATCCGCTATCAGACAAGTAAATTTCACCGTCTTAAGAGAAGAAATAAGAAATTAATAAGAGAAGGGGAGCCATGAAGGCTCCCCCGAAGCCGTTAACTGGCTTTTTTAACCTGAGGCAGATCGAAGGCTTTACGTAATGCGCGGACAAACGCTTTGTCATGGCAGATGGTTTTGCCAGGGCTGTCGGAGAGCTTCGCGACCGGCTTACCGTTACATTCCACTAGCTTTATGACGATGTTCAGCGGTTTCACCTGGGGGATATCACAGGTTAAGCGCGTACCAATCCCGAAACTCAGGTTCACCCGCGATGAGAAGTGGCGATAAAGGTCGACGGCTTTCGCCAGGTCAAGGTTATCGGAGAAGACCAGCACCTTACTCATGGGATCGATACCCAGTTTTTCGTAATGGGCGATGGCTTTCTCACCCCATTCAACCGGGTCCCCGGAATCATGGCGCAAACCCTGGTAGCGTTCGGCAAACTCAGGGCCAAAGTCGCGCAGGAACGCGTCCATGGTAATGCAGTCGGTAAGGGCAATACCCAGCCGATCCGGGTATTCCTCAAGCCACGCGGCGAGGGCGGCGCGCTGGCTGTTGGCAAGGTCAGGGCTGATCTGCTGGTGCGCCTGGAACCATTCGTGCGCCTGGGTACCCATCGGCGTTAAATCAAGGCGACGCGCCAGATCGTAGTTACTGGTGCCAACGAACCACGGCTCCTGTTGCAGACGTCTGACAATGGCTTCCTGAACCTCGCGAGAGAAGCGGCGGCGCGTGCCAAAGTCCATCAGACGGAAGCGGGACATATCCAGCCCTTCTGTCAGTCTGGAAAACTCAACGAGTTTATTCTCCAGAGCGGCAACCGCCTGCGTTACACCGGTTTCAGGGGAGCGATAGCGGTGGGCCAGCTCGCTGATCACGGCCAGAAGCGGCACTTCCCACATGATCACTTCGCGCCACGGGCCGGTCAGACGAATGTCCAGCTTGCCGTTATCATTGGTGACGGTGACCTGTTCCGGCTTATAGCGGAACTCACGCAGCCAGTTCAGATAGTCCGCTTTAAAGAAAGGCAGGCCTGAAAGCCACTGATATTCGTCATCGGTGAGCGCCAGATGCTGCATGGCATCGACCTGTTCACGAATGGAATCTGCGTAGATACCCAGCAAGTCGTCACCCCGGCAGCGAAATTCCGCCGCAACATGAACATCATGATAGTGGTGAAACACGGCTTGCTGCATATGCAGCTTGTACGCGTCGGTATCCAGCAACGTATGCAGAACCGGAGAAGCGAATTGAGTCATAGGTGCGCTGTAGCATCCTCTCACGGGAGCGTTTAGTACAATAAACAACTCCGGAGTATACCCTGTTTAGTGATTTATTGAACCCCGATCACAACATAAGCACACTTTATGGTCGAGTGCATTTCGTGCCCCGTGTTATAAAAATGTAGCAAAAACGGCGTTGTGCCTGAAAAGATGAACATTCTGCATAGCGCGTTTTACACAACCGGAATATATTGAATCGTTACTCGACAAACGATGCATAAGGTTTTCTATGACACAACAGCCACAAGCTAAATACCGCCACGACTACCGTGCGCCGGATTACCTGATAAGCGATATCGATCTGACCTTCGACCTGGATGCCACAAAAACCGTCGTGACGGCGGTAAGCCAGGTGACGCGCCAGAGCGCGACAGCCGTGCCGCTGCGTCTGGATGGTGAAGACCTGACGCTGGTTTCCCTGCATATTAATGATGAAGCCTGGTCAGACTATAAAGAAGAAGGCAACCAGCTGGTCATCGACAACCTGCCGGAACGCTTTACCCTGCGCATCGTGAATGAAATCAGCCCTGCCGCCAATACCGCGCTGGAAGGGCTTTACCAGTCAGGCGTAGCCCTGTGCACCCAATGTGAAGCCGAAGGGTTCCGCCACATTACCTGGTATCTGGATCGCCCGGACGTCCTGGCGCGCTTTACCACCAAAATTATTGCCGACAAAACGCTGTACCCGTACCTGCTTTCCAACGGCAACCGGATTGGTGAAGGGGAACTGGAGAATGGCCGTCACTGGGTACAGTGGCAGGATCCGTTCCCGAAACCCTGCTACCTGTTTGCGCTGGTGGCGGGCGATTTCGATGTTCTGCGCGACACCTTTAAAACGCGCTCTGGCCGTGAAGTCGCGCTGGAGCTGTTCGTGGACCGTGGCAACCTTGACCGCGCCCCGTGGGCAATGACCTCCCTCATCAACTCCATGAAGTGGGATGAAACGCGCTTTGGCCTCGAATATGACCTCGACATCTATATGATCGTTGCTGTCGATTTCTTCAATATGGGCGCGATGGAGAATAAAGGTCTTAACATCTTCAACTCCAAATACGTGCTGGCGCGTACCGATACCGCAACGGATAAAGATTACCTCGATATCGAACGCGTTATCGGCCACGAATATTTCCATAACTGGACCGGGAACCGCGTCACCTGCCGCGACTGGTTCCAGCTGAGCCTGAAAGAGGGCTTAACCGTCTTCCGCGATCAGGAGTTCAGCTCCGATCTGGGATCGCGGGCGGTAAACCGCATCAACAACGTGCGCACCATGCGTGGTCTGCAATTTGCAGAAGATGCCAGCCCAATGGCCCATCCGATCCGCCCGGATAAAGTCATTGAGATGAATAACTTCTACACCCTGACGGTGTACGAAAAAGGCGCTGAAATTATCCGTATGATCCACACCCTGCTGGGCGAAGCGAATTTCCAGAAAGGGATGCAGCTTTACTTCGAGCGTCATGACGGCAGTGCGGCCACCTGCGACGATTTCGTCCAGGCGATGGAAGACGCCTCTAACGTGGATCTGTCTCATTTCCGCCGCTGGTACAGCCAGGCCGGTACGCCGATTGTGACGGTCAAAGACGACTACAACCCGGAAACTGAGCAGTACACGCTGACCATCAGCCAGCGCACACCGCCAACGGCGGAGCAGGAAGAGAAACATCCGCTGCACATTCCGTTCAGCGTTGAGCTGTACGACAACGAAGGCAACGTGATCCCGTTACAGAAGGGCGGTCACCCGGTGCATAACGTGCTGAACGTGACCCAGGCAGAGCAGACCTTTATCTTCGATAACGTCTATTTCCAGCCTGTTCCTGCCCTGCTGTGCGAGTTCTCCGCGCCGGTGAAACTCGAATACAAGTGGAGCGATCAGCAGCTGACGTTCCTGATGCGTCACGCGCGCAACGATTTCTCGCGCTGGGATGCGGCACAAAGCCTGCTGGCAACGTACATCAAGCTGAACGTGAACCGTTACCAGCAGGGCCAGCCGCTGACGCTGCCGGTTCATGTGGCAGACGCCTTCCGTGCCATCCTGCTGGATGAGAATATTGACCCGGCGCTGGCGGCTGAAATTTTGACGCTGCCGTCTGCGACTGAAATCGCCGAGCTGTTTGACATCATTGACCCCATTGCGATCGTCGCCGTGCGTGAAGCGCTGACCCGCACGCTGGCGACCGAACTGGCAGATGAGTTCCTCGCAATTTACAACGCCAACAAGCTGGACGCGTATCGGGTGGAACATGCGGATATCGGTAAACGTTCCCTGCGCAATACCTGCCTGCGCTATCTGGCATTTGGTGAGGCAGAGCTGGCGAACACGCTGGTCAGCAAGCAGTACCATGAGGCCGATAACATGACGGATGCGCTGGCCGCACTGGCTGCAAGCGTTGCCGCCGAGCTGCCGTGCCGCGATGCGCTGATGCAGGAGTACGACGACAAGTGGCATCAGGATGGTCTGGTGATGGACAAGTGGTTCATCCTTCAGGCCACCAGCCCGGCAGCCGATGCGCTCAGCAAGGTCCGCAGCCTGCTGAAGCACCGTTCGTTCACCATGAGCAACCCGAACCGCGTCCGCTCCCTGATTGGCGCGTTTGCCAGCAGCAACCCGGCCGCGTTCCATGCTGAAGACGGCAGCGGTTATCAGTTCATGGTTGAAATGCTGACCGAGCTGAACAGCCGTAACCCGCAGGTGGCGTCTCGTCTGATTGAGCCGCTGATCCGCCTGAAACGCTACGATGCGCAGCGTCAGGCGAAAATGCGTGCCGCACTTGAGCAGCTGAAAGGGCTGGAAAATTTGTCTGGCGATCTGTACGAGAAGATTACAAAGGCGCTGGCCTGATGTAAAAAAGCCCGGTGGCGCTTCGCTTACCGGGCCTACGATTTTCCCTTGCGCCGTGCTCCCTGTTGAAGAGGGCCGGGGTGAGGGCATCAGGCATTAGCCTTTATCCGCTGAATCTCCGCTTCTCCACGTTTCATCACTCTATCCAGCACTTCCGCCTCCAGCTCCGCCAGTCTGGCCGATCCCACGCGGCGAGGACGTGGAATATCTACCGTCAGATCCAGACCAATTTTACCTTCTTCTATTAACAGCACCCTGTCTGCCATTGCCACGGCTTCGCTGACGTCATGCGTCACCAGCAGCACCGTAAAGCCGTGCGTCTGCCAGAGGGTTTCAATCAGATCCTGCATCTCGATCCGCGTCAGGGCATCAAGCGCGCCGAGCGGTTCGTCAAGCAGCAACAGGCCGGGACGGTGAATCAGCGCGCGTGCCAGCGCTACGCGCTGCTTTTGTCCACCCGACAGGGCCGCAGGCCACTCTCCCGCGCGATTCTCCAGCCCTACCGCAGCGAGCGCCTGCCTGGCGTCCTCCCGCCAGTTGCCCTTCAGGCCCAGCCCGACGTTATCCATCACCGTTTTCCACGGCAGCAGACGCGCGTCCTGAAACATCATGCGCGTATCATCCTGAATCGTGGCCAGCGGCGTAGTGCCTGCCAGAATGTCACCGCTGTTTGGCGCTTCCAGCCCGGCTAAAAGACGCAGCAGGGTACTCTTGCCGCCACCGCTGCGGCCGACAACGGCCACAAACTGTCCGGCAGGAATATGCAGATCCAGTGCATTCAGAATGGTGTTGTCGCCGTAGCGTTTGGTCACGCCGTTCAGCAGTAACGGTGTTCCCTGGTTCAGTCGTGCAGTATTCATGCTTTCGCCTCCTGAGCGGTGTAGGCCGGGTTCCAGCGCAGCCAGCTACGTTCCAGCCACTGGGCGCTGACGTCCGCAAGTTTGCCAAGCAGGGCATAAAGGATAATGGCAACCACCACCACGTCCGTTTGCAGGAACTCGCGGGCGTTCATCGCCAGATAACCAATGCCGGAGTTGGCCGAAATGGTTTCCGCCACAATGAGGGTTAGCCACATCAGGCCGAGCGCAAAACGCACCCCAACCATAATGGAGGGCAGGGCGCCCGGCAGGATCACATGGGTAAACAGGGCAAAACCTGACAGGCCATAGCTGCGGGCCATCTCAACCAGACCGCGATCGATATTGCGGATCCCATGCCAGGTATTGATATAAATCGGGAATAATGTTCCCAGCGCCACGAGAAAAATTTTGGCGCTCTCATCAATGCCAAACCACAGGATAACCAGCGGAATAAGCGCCAGATGCGGCACGTTACGCAGCATTTGAACGGAGGTATCCAGCAGCCGCTCACCCCAGCGGGACAGGCCGCTGATCAGCCCCAGCGTCAGGCCGATGCTCCCGCCAATCGAAAAGCCGATTACCGCGCGCCAGGAGCTGATGGCAAGATGTTGCCACAGCTCACCGCTGGCGCTTAGCGACCAGAACGCTTCCACAACGCCCTCCGGAGAGGGCAAAATACGGCTCGACAGCCAGCCAGTTGAAGACGCCAGTTGCCAGACGAGGACAATGCCGACGGGCAGAAACCACGGCGCGGCGCGCAGCAGCCATTTTTGTGCGGTTGCAGACATGGTGGCTCCTTAACTTTGCGCGACTTTTCTCGGGATAAACGCATTCGCCACGGCTTCGCCCTGCAACTGAAGCTGACGTGGCTGCGGAATTTCCGGGATAGCGACATCCAGGTGCGGGAAGAGCAGTTCACCCACCTTGTAGGCCTCCTCCAGATGCGGGTAGCCAGACAGGATAAAGCTGTCGATCCCCAGCGCCGCGTATTCATTAATGCGTGCCGCTACGGTTGGACCGTCGCCGACCAGCGCCGTACCGGCGCCGCCGCGCACCAGACCCACCCCGGCCCACAGGTTCGGGCTGATCTCAAGATTTTCACGCTTGCCGTTGTGCAGGGAGGCCATTCGGTGTTGGCCCACGGAGTCGGTTTTGGCAAACGCCGCCTGTGCTTTGGCGATAGTGTCGTCGTCCAGATGAGCGATCAGACGGTCGGCGGCTTGCCAGGCCTCGTCGTTGGTTTCGCGTACGATCACGTGCAGGCGAATGCCGAAGCGCACCGTACGGCCATGTTCTGCGGCTTTGGCGCGTACCTGAGCAACTTTCTCTTTAACCAGCTCCGGTGGCTCGCCCCAGGTCAGATAGAGATCGACCTGCTCAGCCGCCAGCTCCTGCGCCACGTCCGACGATCCGCCGAAATAAAGGGGAGGGCGCGGCTGCTGTACCGGCGGGAAGTAGAGTTGCGCATCGCGAACGTGGATATGTTTTCCTTCGAAGGTGACGGTTTCCCCTTCCAGCAGACGTCGCCAGACGCGGGTGAACTCTGCGGAGGCTTCATAGCGCTCGGTATGATCGAGAAAAACGCCATCGCCCGCCAGCTCCTGCGGATCGCTGCCCGTCACCAGATTGAACAGCGCGCGGCCGTTGGAGAGCCTGTCCAGCGTTGCCGCCTGGCGTGCCGCGACGGTGGGCGACACCACGCTTGGGCGCAAGGCTACCAGGAATTTCAGGCGCTGGGTGACGGGGATCATCGACGCGGCAACCAGCCACGCGTCCTCACATGAACGGCCCGTCGGGATCAGCACCCCGGTAAAACCGATGCGGTCTGCCGCCTGGGCGATCTGCTGTAGATAGCCGTGATCGACCGGGCGGGCGCCTTCTTCTGTGCCAAGATAGTGTCCATCACCGTGGGTGGGTAAAAACCAGAAAAGATTCAGACTCATGATTTTTTTCCTTCAATGCCAGCGGGTTGCCAGATGCGTTCGCGAATATTCACCTGCTTTGGAACCAGGCGGTTTTGATAAAAGAGGTCTGCCGTTTGCTGCTGGAGGGCGGCAACGTGGGCGTCAACCGGCGCTATGGTGGTGGGAGGACGGTGGTCAAGATAGGTGGCGATCACCGGTTCAGGCAGGCCCATGGTTTTTGCCAGCAGCGTGATGCTCTGCTGACGCTGGCTTTGGGTCAGCGCATCGGCCTGAGAGAAGGTATCCAGCACCTGCTGAATAAATGCGCCATTTTTTTCAGCGTAAGGACGTGCCGCCAGGTAAAACGAACCGGTTTGCTTCAGGGTGGTGCCGTCTTTCAGCACCCGCACACCGCCCTGCAACAGTGCGGCGGAGTAGTACGGATCCCAGATAGCCCAGGCATCAACATTTTTTTGCTGAAACGCCGCGCGCGCATCGGCAGGCGTCAGGTAAACGGGCTGGATATCGGTGAATTTAAGGCCGGCCTCCTGCAACGCGCGCAGCAGCAGGTTGTGCGAGCTGGAACCTTTCTGGAAAGCAACCTTATGGCCTTTGAGATCGGCGACGCTTTTGATCTCGCTGTTTTCCGGCACCAAAATAACCTCTGCCTTCGGCTTGGCGGGTTCAACGCCAACGTAAACCAGATCCGCCCCGGCCGCCTGGGCAAAGATCGGCGGGATATCGCCGGTGCTGCCTAAATCAATACTCCCGACGTTCAGCGCCTCCAGCATCTGCGGTCCGGCAGGGAACTCGACCCATGAGAATTTGGTCTGCGGGAAACGTTTCTCCAGCAACGCATGGCTTTTCGCCAGCACCATGCTGACGCTGCCTTTCTGATAACCGATACGCAGGCTCTCCGGCGTTTTCTCCGCCGCCTGAGCCAGCGATGCCACTGCCAGCAGACCTGCCAGCCCGATACGGGTAACTGTTTTAAACATGCGCCACTCCTTGTGATTGATGAAATGCCGCCGCGTGGCGATCCCGACGATTAAGGGCGTGCCAGAAGGTTTCAAGCGCGCTGTCGAGGCGGGTTTGCAGATTCGGCGTGAAATGCGGTTTATGCTGGTAGTCGATTACCTGTGAGTCGTCAGCGAAGACGCCATGCAGGATCTCCTGCGCTTTCAGCGCGTTCAGAACTGGCTTGAGGGCATAATCCACCGCCAGTAAATGGGCTACCGTACCGCCTGTGGCCAGCGGCAGGACGACCTTACCGTCCAGCGCGCGTTCGGGCAGCAGATCGAGCAGCGTTTTCAGTGCACCGGAAAAAGAGGCTTTATAAATTGGTGTCGCGACGACCAGCCCGTCAGCACGCTTAAGTTGTTCGATCAGGGTTTTCAGCGCCGGGCTGTCGAAACGTGCGTAGAGCAGATCTTCAGGCGCGAAATTGTGCAAATTCCAGTGACACACTTCGACATCCAGAGCATTAAGCTTTTCGCGAGCGTATTCCAGCAGTGCGCTGGATCGAGAGGGGAAGCGGGGGCTTCCGGCCAGGGTAATGACGCGCATGGTTGCTCCTTATAACTAATTGTTTGCTTTTATCTAACATTCATAACAATTTTCAGGAGTGTGACATTGCGTGGTTATTCCACTAAATGATTTATCCTCAGGATGAATGCAGAAAAAAGCATAAGAAGCGAACCGATAAGTAAACGATTGCGTTTTACATGGCTTTTTTTGCCACAGGTCAATTCCCTTTCCGGGCAGGATCGCACATAATCCCCTCCCGGTTTGCACACCGGGAATCCAGGAGAGTTCATGTACTACCCCTTCGTTCGTAAAGCCCTTTTCCAGCTCGATCCTGAGCGCGCTCATGAATTTACATTTCAGCAGTTACGTCGTATTACAGGAACGCCTCTGGCCGCGCTGGTGCGTCAAAACGTGCCGGAAAAACCTGTCCAATGCATGGGCCTGACGTTCAAAAATCCACTGGGCCTTGCGGCCGGTCTGGACAAAAATGGCGAATGCATTGATGCACTCGGTGCGATGGGCTTTGGCTCGATCGAAATCGGGACGGTGACGCCGCGTCCGCAGCCGGGAAATGACAAGCCACGTCTGTTCCGCCTGGTTGAAGCCGAGGGGCTGATCAACCGCATGGGCTTTAATAACCTTGGCGTCGATCATCTGGTTGAGAACGTTAAGAAAGCCCATTTTGATGGTGTGCTGGGTATTAATATTGGCAAAAATAAAGACACGCCAGTCGAGCAGGGTAAAGATGACTATCTGATTTGTATGGAAAAAGTCTATGCCTATGCCGGTTATATCGCGGTGAATATATCCTCGCCTAACACCCCAGGGCTGCGTTCATTACAATATGGCGAAGCGCTCGACGATCTTCTTGGCGCCATTAAAAATAAACAAACGGCACTACAGGCGATCCACCATAAATATGTTCCGGTCGCGGTTAAGATCGCCCCGGATCTTTCGGCAGAAGAATTGATCCAGGTTGCCGACAGTTTAGTTCGCCATAATATTGATGGTGTGATTGCGACCAATACAACGCTCGATCGCTCCCTCGTCCAGGGAATGAAAAACTGTGACGAAGCGGGTGGATTAAGTGGCCGTCCGGTACAATTAAAAAGCACCGAAATTATTCGCGCACTCTCCGCGGAATTAAAAGGCCAGCTGCCGATTATTGGCGTGGGTGGCATTGACTCCGTCATCGCTGCACGTGAGAAGATGGCGGCAGGGGCTTCACTGGTGCAAATTTATTCCGGCTTTATTTTTAAAGGGCCGCCATTGATTAAAGAAATTGTCACGCATATCTAATCTTTTCTCTTAATCAGACAACCAGGGCTTTATTTCCAGCCCTGGTTGTTTTATATTCCGTCATTGTTGCTTATTTAGACATTATAGTCTTTTATTACTAGTGTTATAAGCGAAGCGGCAAACAGGACATTTTTAGTACAGGACGTTTGGGGACGGGAGAGAAACATGCGAATTAAACCTGACGATAACTGGCGCTGGTATTTTTGTGACGAGCATGACCGTATGATGCTCGACTTAGCCAATGGCATGTTGTTTCGCTCTCGTTTTGCGCGCCGAATGTTAACGCCAGACGCGTTTGCTCCCTCAGGCTTTTGCGTTGACGACGCTGCACTCTATTTCTCTTTTGAAGAAAAATGCCGCGACTTCAATCTCTCCAAAGAACAGCGCGCTGAACTGGTACTAAATGCGCTGGTGGCGATCCGTTTCCTGAAACCACAAATGCCGAAAAGCTGGCATTTCCTCGCGCACGGTATGAGCTGGACCCCGGCTATCGGCGATGCGGCCAGCGTCAATCTGAGCGATACCGAAGAAGAGGTGAATTTGCTGGTGGTTGAACCCGGTGAAAACGCTGCGCTCTGTTTGCTGGCCCAACCCGGCGTGACCATTGCCGGGCGAGTCATGCAGTTAGGTGATGCCATCAAAGTGATGAATGACAGGCTGAAGCCTCAGCTGCGCGTCGATTCCTTCAGCCTCGAACAGGCGGTTTAAGCTTCCAGCTGTACGGATGTTTTCGGTACACAGCTACAGCACAGGATCGTGCCGTCACTGCCAATCGCAGATTTCTTCAGGGCACTCACTTCACCATCGACCAGTTTAATGCGACAGCATCCGCAAATCCCCGCGCGACAGGAATAAGGTACGCGGATACCCGCCTGCTCCAGCTGTTCCAGTAGCACCTGCTGATTGTTACCACGAATAACTTTGCCTTCCCAGTGAATATCCACCGCGGAAGCGACGTTGGTGACAACGTCAACCATTTCTTCTTCCTGGCCTGCGCCGTACACTCTTGCAGGCCCGCGGGTAAGAATTTCGACCTCGTCGCCCACGCGGATTACGCCGCTGGAGCGGGGGATCAGGTTCTGGCCGAAGTCGACATCACCGTTATCCTGCGCGGTACGAAATGACTGCAAGGTTTTCAGCGGTTCGCCGGAAGGGTGTTTCTGGCCTTTCTCCGGGCTGACGGTGGTAAAAATACAGCGGCTGCACGGCTTCACGACATCAAAGATAACGCTGCCGATGCGGATCACTTTCCAGGTATCTTCATCCCAGGCATCCGCTCCGGTCACCACCAGATTCGGGCGAAACTGCTCCATCTGCACGCTGGCTTTGCAACGGGTTTGTAAATCACGCAGCGAGGCCTCGCTGGTCAGCAGGAAGGGAAAACCATCCGCAAAGGAGAGGGGAACCGCGTCGTGGCGTTTCACGCGACGAGTCAGCGCAGGCCCAACCCAGCGCAGCTGAACGTCACGTGAGAAAAAGCCGCTCAGCCACTGGTTAATGTTATCCGGCGCGATACGCGCGGTAAAATGATTGCCCCACACTTCCGTTGGCGCTTCAACCGGCGCAAAATCAGCAAAGCGGATCACGACGCTTGAACCGTCTGGCGCGGTCAAATGCAATCCGTCATGAAGCGGGGAAGGCGTAAAGCGAACCATCTGCGGGAACTGACGTGCGGTGATGAACGTACCGTCAGGCTCGGTGATCATAAAAATACGATCGAAGGCGAATCCGCTCATATCGGCCAGCGCGTGCGTCACGCCGATACCGCGCATGGATTTCACCGGATGAATAAAAAGCCTGGATAACGTCGCCACTGCACACTCCCGCTAAATAAAATAAGCCTTCAACTTTATGACATACACGCCATATTAGCTATAATGCGCGACAATTTTCTATGAGTAAAAGTGACGATATGAATTCTCTGTTTGCCAGTACGGCCCGTGGGCTGGAAGAGCTGTTAAAAACTGAACTGGAAACCCTGGGCGCGAAAGAGTGCCAGGTGGTTCAGGGTGGTGTCCATTTTGAGGGCGACACGCGGCTTATTTACCAGAGCCTGATGTGGAGCCGTCTGGCGTCGCGCATCATGCTGCCGATGAAAGAGTGCAAGGTCTACAGCGATCTTGATCTCTACACCGGTGTACAGATGATCGACTGGACAGAGATCTTCACCCCGGACGCCACCTTTGCGGTGCATTTCAACGGCGTCAACGATGAGATCCGCAACAGCCAGTACGGTGCCCTGCGCGTCAAAGACGCCATTGTGGACTGCTTCACGCGTCGTAATAGAGAACGTCCGAACGTTGATCGTGAAAACCCGGATCTGCGTATCAACGTCTGGCTGAACGGCGACACTGCCAGTATTTCCCTGGATCTGAGCGGCGCAGGCCTGCATCTGCGCGGCTATCGCGATCGCACCGGCATGGCCCCAATCAAAGAGACACTGGCCGCCGCTATCGTGATGCGCTCCGGCTGGCAGCCGGGTACGCCGCTGCTCGATCCAATGTGCGGTTCCGGTACGCTGCTGATTGAAGCCGCGATGCTGGCCACCGACCGCGCGCCAGGGCTGCATCGTGGACAGTGGGGCTTCAAAGGCTGGGCGCAGCACGATGAAGCCCTCTGGAAAGAGGTCAAAGACGACGCGCAGACCCGTGCCCGTAAAGGGCTGGCGGAGTACACCTCTCACTTTTACGGTTCGGACAACGACCCACGGGTGATTGAACGCGCGCGCAGCAACGCCCGTCGTGCCGGTATCGGTGAGCTGGTGACCTTCGACGTCAAAGATGTGGCGAACCTGACCAATCCGCTGCCAAAAGGCCCGTACGGTACGGTGATCAGCAACCCGCCTTATGGTGAGCGTCTTGGCAGCGAGCCAGCGCTGATTGCGCTACACAGCCTGCTGGGCCGCAACATGAAAGCGCATTTCGGCGGCTGGAACCTCTCCCTGTTTAGCGCCTCGCCGGAGCTGCTGAGCTGCCTGCAATTACGTGCCGATCGCCAGTTCAAGGCGAAAAACGGCCCGCTGGACTGCGTGCAGAAAAACTACCATCTGGCAGAGATAGCAGCGGACAGCAAACCGTCTGGCGTGGCGGAAGATTATGCCAACCGTCTGCGCAAAAACTTGAAGAAATTTGAGAAGTGGGCGAAGCAGGAAGGCATCGAATGTTATCGCCTTTACGACGCTGACCTGCCGGAATACAACGTGGCGGTTGACCGCTATGCAGACTGGGTGGTGGTTCAGGAATACGCCCCGCCGAAAACCATTGATGCGCAAAAAGCGCGTCAGCGTATGCTGGATGTGATTGCGGCCACCATCGCCGTACTCGGCATTTCGCCAAACAAGCTGGTGCTGAAAACCCGTGAGCGTCAGAAAGGCAAAAACCAGTATCAGAAGATGGGCGAGAAGGGCGACTTCATCGAAGTGGGCGAATATAACGCGCGCCTGTGGGTTAACCTGACCGATTACCTTGATACCGGTCTGTTCCTCGATCACCGCATCGCCCGCCGCATGCTGGGACAGATGAGTAAGGGCAAAGACTTCCTGAACCTGTTCTCCTATACCGGCAGCGCCAGCGTTCATGCAGGGCTTGGTGGGGCGCGTAGTACCACCACGGTCGATATGTCCCGTACTTATCTGGAGTGGGCAGAGCGCAACCTGCGTCTTAACGGCTTAACCGGTCGTCAGCATCGCCTGTTACAGGCCGACGTGCTGGGCTGGCTGCGCGATACCGACGAGCAGTTTGACCTGATCTTTATCGATCCGCCGACCTTCTCTAACTCCAAGCGTATGGAGGATAGCTTTGACGTTCAACGCGATCACCTGCGCCTGATGACCGACCTTAAGCGTCTGCTGCGTAAAGGCGGCACCATTATGTTCTCGAATAACAAGCGCGGATTCCGCATGGATCACGATGGCCTGGCCGAACTGGGACTGAAAGCACAAGAAATCAGCCAAAAAACGCTGTCTCAGGACTTTGCCCGTAACCGTCAAATCCACAACTGCTGGCTGATCTCCGCGGTCTGAAAGGAAAAAATAAATGTCTTTAATTAGTATGCACGGCGCGTGGCTCTCTTTCAGCGACTCACCGCTTCTCGATAATGCAGAGCTGCATATCGAAGATAACGAGCGCGTCTGTCTGGTCGGCCGTAACGGCGCAGGTAAATCGACGCTGATGAAAATCCTCAACCGTGAGCAGGGGCTGGACGACGGCCGTATTGTTTACGAGCAGGATCTGGTCGTCTCTCGTCTGCAACAGGATCCGCCGCGTAACGTTACCGGCAGCGTGTACGATTTTGTGGCCGAAGGAATTTCAGAGCAGGCGGAATACCTCAAGCGCTACCACGAGATTTCGCATCTGGTCATGACCGACCCGAGCGACAAAAATCTCAACGAACTGGCAAAAGTGCAGGAGATGCTCGATCACCACGGCCTGTGGCAGCTGGAAAACCGCATTAACGAAGTGCTGGCTCAGCTTGGCCTGGAAGCGGATATGGAGCTGTCGGCGCTCTCCGGCGGCTGGCTGCGTAAAGCCGCGCTGGGCCGTGCCCTGGTGAGCGGGCCCAGGGTACTGCTGCTGGACGAACCAACGAACCACCTGGATATCGAAGCGATTGACTGGCTGGAAGGGTTCCTGAAAACTTTCAATGGCACCATTATCTTCATCTCCCACGACCGTTCGTTCATCCGCAACATGGCCACGCGCATTGTCGACCTCGATCGCGGCAAGCTGGTGACCTATCCGGGCGATTACGATACCTATCTGCTGGAGAAAGAAGAGAACCTGCGCGTGGAAGAGCTGCAAAACGCCGAGTTCGACCGCAAGCTGGCGCAGGAAGAGGTATGGATCCGTCAGGGCATCAAGGCGCGTCGTACCCGTAATGAAGGCCGCGTTCGCGCCCTGAAGGCGATGCGCCGCGAACGTAGCGAACGCCGTGAAGTCATGGGTAGCGCCAAAATGCAGGTGGAAGAGGCGTCCCGCTCGGGCAAGATTGTCTTCGAAATGGAGAACGTGAGTTATTCGGTTGACGGCAAAGTGCTGGTGAACGATTTCTCCGCACAGGTTCAGCGCGGCGACAAAATTGCGCTTATTGGTCCAAACGGCTGCGGCAAAACCACGCTGTTGAAACTGATGCTGGGCCAGTTGCAGGCCGACAGCGGTCGTATTCACTGTGGTACCAAGCTGGAAGTAGCGTACTTTGACCAGCATCGCGCAGAGCTGGATCCGGACCGTACGGTGATGGACAACCTCGCAGAGGGTAAACAGGAGGTGATGGTTAACGGCAAGCCGCGTCACGTGCTGGGCTACCTTCAGGACTTCCTGTTCCACCCAAAACGCGCCCTGACGCCTGTGCGCGCGCTGTCCGGCGGTGAGCGTAACCGTCTTTTACTGGCGCGCCTGTTCCTGAAACCCAGTAACTTACTGATTCTCGATGAACCGACGAACGATCTGGATGTCGAAACGCTGGAACTGCTGGAAGAGTTGATTGATGGCTATCAGGGAACCGTGATGCTGGTCAGCCACGATCGTCAATTTGTCGATAACACCGTGACCGAGTGCTGGATCTTCGAAGGCGAAGGACGCATCGGTCAATATGTGGGCGGCTATCATGACGCGCGTGGACAGCAATCGCAGTCGCTGGCGCAAAAACAGGCGAAGACCAAAAATGTCGCTGAACCTGTTGTTGCGAAAGCAGAAACTGTCAAAAAGTCTCCTGCTAAAATGAGCTATAACTTGCAGCGCGAGCTGGAAGGACTGCCGCAGCGTCTGGAAGAGCTGGAAGCGGCACTGGAAGCACTGCAAATTCAGGTCGCTGATGCGTCATTCTTTACGCAGCCTCACGACTATACTCAGAAAGTATTGGCTGAACTCTCCCAGGCCGAGCAGGCGCTGGAAGAGGCATTTGAGCGCTGGGAGTACCTTGAGTCTCTGAAAAACGGCGCATAAACAGGGATAATCTATGTGTGACCAGCACCATGCCGATCGGCATATTTTATGCTCGCAATGCGATATGCTCGTGGCGTTGCCAGAGCTTGGTCACGGACATAAGGCTGCCTGCCCGCGCTGCGGAGCTACGCTGACGACCGAGTGGGACGCGCCAAGGCAGCGTCCTACGGCTTACGCGCTGGCAGCCCTGTTCATGTTACTGCTCTCCAATCTCTTCCCTTTCATCTCTATGAAAGTGGGTGGGATGGTAAGCCAGGTGGAGTTACTGGAAATTCCAGGCGTGATGTTCTCGGAAGATTACGCCAGCCTTGGCACCTTCTTTCTTCTGTTCGTGCAGATAGTCCCGGCTTTTTGCCTGGTCGTCATTCTGCTACTGGTCAATCGCGTCAGGATGCCCACCGCCCTTAAAATCAAACTCGCGCGGATCCTGTTCCAGCTGAAAAGCTGGGGGATGGCGGAAATTTTTCTGGCGGGTATCCTGGTCAGCTTCGTGAAGCTGATGGCCTACGGCGATGTGGGGATTGGCAGCAGCTTTATTCCGTGGTGTCTGTATTGCGTGCTGCAACTGCGCGCTTTCCAGTGCGTGGACCGACGCTGGACCTGGGACGATATTGCCCCGGCACCGACGCTCTCGCAGACGGTAAAGGTGGGCGTACCGGGTATCCGTCAGGGGCTGCGCTCCTGCTCCTGCTGCACCGCCGTGCTGCCCGCGGATGTCGAGGTGTGTCCCCGCTGTGAAACAAAAGGTCACGTCCGACGCAAAAATAGCCTGCAATGGACCATGGCGCTGCTGGTGACCTCTGTCATGCTTTATCTGCCCGCCAATATTTTGCCGATCATGATCACCGATCTGCTCGGCGACAGAATGCCCTCGACCATCCTTGCCGGGGTGATTTTGCTGTGGAGCGAAGGGTCATACCCTGTTGCAGGCGTCATATTTCTCGCCAGCATTATGGTTCCGACCTTAAAGATGATTGCCATTGCCTGGCTTTGCTGGGATGCAAAAGGGCACGGTAAGCGTGACAGTGAGCGCATGCATCTGATTTATGAGGTCGTGGAATTTGTTGGCCGCTGGTCGATGATTGACGTGTTCGTGATTGCGGTTCTCTCAGCGCTGGTGCGTATGGGTGGGCTGATGAGTATTTATCCCGCTATGGGAGCGCTGATGTTTGCTTTGGTCGTCATTATGACCATGTTTGCGGCCATGACCTTCGACCCTCGTTTATCGTGGGATCGTGAGCCCGATTCAAGCCATGAGGAAGAGTAAGAGCATGGAAAATAAGAGTGGAGAGGCTAAAGTGCAGAAGGTCAGAAACTGGTCGCCGGTGTGGATTTTCCCCATCGTGACCGCGCTGATCGGTGCATGGATCCTGTTTTATCATTACAGCCATCAGGGACCGGAAGTCACGCTAATTACCACCAATGCAGAGGGAATTGAGGGCGGAAAAACCACCATCAAGAGCCGCAGCGTGGATGTGGGTGTCGTGGAAAGCGCGACCCTGACGGATGATTTAACCCATGTTGAAATTAAGGCCCGCCTGAATGCTGGCATGGAAAAACTGCTCCATGAAGATTCCGTTTTTTGGGTGGTGAAACCGCAGGTCGGAAGAGAAGGGATCAGCGGCTTAGGGACGCTATTGTCAGGGGCTTACATTGAACTCCAGCCCGGCAATAAAGGCGCCCAGCCAGCAAACTATCAGTTGCTGGATTCACCGCCGCTTGCGCCACCGGATGCAAAAGGGATCCGCGTCATTCTGGACAGCAAAAAAGCGGGCCAGCTCTCGCCGGGCGATCCGGTGCTGTTCCGTGGGTATCGTGTCGGTTCGGTTGAAACGAGCACCTTCGATCCGCAAAAACGGACCATCAGCTATCAGCTATTTATCAATGCGCCTAATGACCGACTGGTGACCAGTAACGTTCGTTTCTGGAAAGACAGTGGGATCGCTGTGGATCTCACCTCTGCGGGGATGCGCGTTGAGATGGGTTCACTCACCACGCTGTTTGGTGGGGGCGTCAGTTTTGACGTGCCGGAAGGTATAGATCTGGGACAACCGGTGGCGGAAAAAACCGCCTTCAGATTGTTTGACGATCAAAAAAGCATTCAGGATGCGCTCTATACCGATCACATCGATTATCTGATGTTCTTTAAGGACTCTGTACGCGGCTTGCAGCCAGGAGCGCCAGTTGAGTTCCGCGGTATCCGTCTGGGTACAGTAGGGCAAGTGCCTTACTTTGTTCCGGGACTCAAGCAAATGCTTGATGATGATTATCGTATTCCGGTGCTGATACGCATTGAGCCTGAGCGTTTAATTAACCAGATTGGTGAGGATCAGGATATTGGGGAGCATATCAGCGACCTGATGAATCGCGGTCTGCGTGGCTCGCTGAAAACCGGCAACCTGGTGACAGGGGCGTTGTATGTCGATATGGACTTCTATCCAAAAGCGCCACCTATGACGGGAGTCCGTGAATTTGGCGGCTACAAAATCATTCCTACGGTCAGCAGTGGCCTGGCGCAGATCCAACAGCGTCTGATGGAAACGCTGGATAAGATCAACAATCTGCCGCTGAATCCAATGCTTGAGGCTGCGACGGGATCACTGCATCAGAGCCAGGCGACGATGCAACGTCTGCAAACCACCCTGGATAATATCAACAAGATCACGGCCAACCAGTCCATGCAGCAGCTGCCGCAGGATATGCAGAAAACGTTGCGTGAACTGAATCGCAGCATGCAGGGCTTCCAGCCGGGCTCAGCGGCCTACAACAAGATGGTGGCGGATATGCAACGTCTTGATCAGGTTTTACGCGAGCTACAGCCCGTTCTGAAAACGCTCAATGAAAAGAGCAACGCGCTGGTGTTTGAAGCGAAAGATAAAAAGGATCCTGAGCCTAAGAGGGCGAAACAATGAAAAAATGGCTAATCATCGCAGGCGCACTGGTATTAACGGCCTGTAGCTCTGGAAGCGATAACAAAAGCTACTACCAGCTGCCGTTAAGCGCGCAGTCGGGGGCGCAGAGCAGCGCCTCGCAGGGCAGCCGTCTGCTGTGGGTTGAGCAGGTTGCCGTGCCAGATTACCTGGCGGGCAACGGGGTGGTCTACCAGACCAGCGATGTGCAGTACGTAATCGCCAACAACAACCTGTGGGCCAGCCCGCTGGATCAGCAGCTACGCAATACGCTGGTGGCGAATCTGAGCAGCCAGCTCCCCGGTTGGGTCGTTGCCTCGCAGCCTCTGGGAAGCGATCAGGACACTCTGAATGTTAACGTGACGGGATTCCATGGCCGCTATGATGGTGCCGTTGTTATCAGCGGGGAGTGGCTGCTGAATCACCAGGGTCAGCTGATTAAGCGTCCTTTCCATCTTGAACTCAAGCAGCAGAAAGATGGCTATGACGAAATGGTGAAAGTACTTGCGCAGGGATGGGCACAGGAGTCGGCTACTATAGCAAGAGAGATTTCCCGCCTGCCATAAGTAAAATTCATCGACGAAAGCCGCACTCAGCTTCTTGCTGATTGCGGCTTTTTTTTCGTTTTACGTTCAGGTTGTTACTTGTCCCGCATCACACTTTTTGTACAAACGATCTTCCATGTAGCTCACAAATATGACACCCGTATGAATTTTGAACGTTGACGCTGACGCAGATTCGGGGTATTCGTTAACTGTGCTTGCACATATTGCAACCACTGTTTTCTTTCCACCAGACAAAAGAATGAGGGAAACGAGGCATGAAGAGACAGAAACGAGATCGCCTGGAAAGGGCTCATCAACGTGGTTATCAGGCTGGCATCGCCGGACGTTCTAAAGAAATGTGTCCCTATCAGGCCCTGAATCAAAGGTCCCAATGGCTAGGGGGCTGGCGAGAAGCCATCGGAGACAGGGCAGTACTTGCTTGATACCGTCTCTTTAAAAAGAAACCTCCGCAATGCGGAGGTTTCGCCTTTCTGGAAGGGGCTAAAAGCTGTTATCAGAAAGCGGAGGTATCCTGGAACAGACCCACTTTCAGGTCGTTCGCGGTATAGATCAGACGACCATCAACCAACACTTCACCGTCCGCCAGGCCCATAATCAGACGGCGGTTAACGATGCGTTTGAAATGGATACGGTAGGTGACTTTCTTCGCGGTAGGCAGAACCTGACCGGTGAATTTCACTTCGCCTACGCCCAGCGCACGGCCTTTGCCTTCACCGCCAAGCCAGCCCAGATAGAAGCCAACGAGCTGCCACATGGCATCGAGGCCCAGGCAGCCAGGCATTACCGGATCGCCAATAAAGTGGCAACCGAAGAACCACAGGTCCGGGTTGATATCGAGTTCTGCTTCTACGTAACCCTTATCAAAGTTGCCGCCGGTTTCGGTCATTTTCACGACACGGTCCATCATCAGCATATTTGGGGCTGGTAACTGCGGGCCTTTCGCGCCAAACAGTTCACCGCGACCAGAGGCAAGAAGGTCTTCTTTAGTATAGGATTCGCGTTTATCTACCATGTTCTCAGTAAGCCTTATTTTAGTGAAGGACGCAGGATAGCTAACACGTGTACGCTGAACAAGTCCGATCAGTTCGCACTAAACCAACTTAACCAGCGTAACGGCCACGGATAACGATGACGAGCATCCTGCTGTGTCGCCTGAGCTATACGTTCCTGAATGGTCTGCATCAGGGTTGTCTGGCCTTCGCCGTCCCAGACCAGGTTTGTCAGTAAGGGTAGTGCATCCTCAACCCCTTCGATGGCCCAGACAGTGAATTGTTCCTGCTCTACCGCATCCAGAATCGCCTGGCTCAGGCTCAAATGGCGAGCGTTAGGTGCCGGAATTATCACGCCCTGTTTGCCGTTTAAACCGCGCTGCTGGCAGATTGCGAAGAAGCCTTCGATTTTCTCATTCAGTCCGCCCACCGGTTGGGCACGGCCAAACTGATCCACGGACCCGGTAATCGCAATATTCTGGTTAATCGGCACGTCTGCAAGCGCGCTGATCACGGCGCACAGCTCTGCCATTGAGGCGCTGTCACCGTCGACTTCACTGTAGGACTGCTCAAAGGTCAACGAGGCAGAGAAGGGGATCTGCTGCTCGAGCTGAAGTTCAGACATCAGGAATGCCTGCATGATCATCATGCCTTTGGCATGAATGTTTCCGCCCAGTTCGGCCTTGCGTTCGATATCGGTAAATTCGCCGTCACCAATGTGTACGACACAGCTGATACGGGAAGGCTCACCAAAGGCGCGTGGGTGCCCGGGGAACTCGATGACGGACAAGGCATTGATTTGCCCGATACGTTCGCCTTCGGTCTCCACCAGAATCTGTTCAAGCAGAATTTCATCCTGCATACGGTCAGCCAGATAGCCTTCGCGCCATTCACGCTGGGCCAGCATCTGGCTCAGTTGCTCACCGTTGAACGTACCGTTGCCGCTGATAACGCCCACTTCACGCAGCTGTTTGCCGATCCAGAGCGGACAGAGCGGCAGGGTTTCCTGATCGCCGGTGTAGCGTACGGCCTCTCGGATTAAGCCCGGCCACGCATCCTCGGCAGGTGAGGGCAGCGCGAAACGTTCCGCCACGGCCATAACCCACTGACACCACTGCGCCATGTCATCGGCATCTGCAATCTGAATATTGTCTTCAAATTCGCTGTAAACCGCCTGCTCCGCGAGTTCTGGCTCCATTTCCTGTAAGTCAGCCAGTGATTCACGGTCACCCGTCAGCACGACGGTCAGCGACAGCGGCATAGACGGAATGGAAACAGGCAGAGGACGTGAATCGTCGAAGCCTACCCAGTCAAAACGTTGCTGCGTCACCACCGTTTTCAGGCGCATCCACAGCAGCGGCTGCGCAAGCAGTGTGCGAAGGGAGATGAGCAATACGCCGCCATTCGCGCGGTGTACCAGCCCGGGTTGCAGTGAAACATCGCCATTGAACTGACGAAGGCAGCCGAACAACTGTTCTGCTTCCACCCAGTTGGCGGTGATCACCTCGCCTTTTGCAGCGAACAATCCATCTGCCTGCGTGGCAGGTTCGAATGTCACGTCGCGACCGGCAATATGATACTGACCACCAAAAACGGCATTCGTTTTTGGCTGCAACTGGCGCATGGCATCACCGAGAAGCGTCAGATACTCGGCTTCTTCCGGGGCTTTGAGCAGCATGAAAGGAGATGTAGCCCATGGGGATGACATCTGCTCCAGCGCGTAATGCAAACGCGGTTGTGTCTCGCTAAGTATGAATTTGTGTTCTTTTGTGAGGTCTGGCTGTGCAAACAGCTCCTGATAGCTCTCGGTATCCGGAACCAGGTCACGCCATGCAAGTTTCGTAATGGTCAAAGTTGATGTTTTTTAGTCAGAAGTAAAACCGTGGAGTATACCGTAAGCGGCGCACTCTGCCCAATCAGGATTCGGGTTTTCGTCATGCGGATCGCCTGCGACGTTTCACAGGATATGATTTCTTTTCAGCAGATTGCCAAAAAACTGATATTCTGAACAGAGTTACACGGTAACACTGAGATCGCAATGAAATATCAACAACTGGAAAACCTCGAAAGCGGCTGGAAATGGAAGTACCTGGTCAAAAAGCACCGTGAAGGGGAGCTGATCACCTGCTACATCGAAGCCAGCGCGGCACAAGAAGCTGTGGATATGTTGCTGACCCTCGAAAACGAACCGGTACAGGTCAACGGCTGGATCGAGAAACACATTAATCCGGCCTTGTTAAACCGGATGAAGCAAACTATCCGTGCTCGTCGTAAACGGCATTTCAATGCCGAGCATCAGCACACCCGTAAGAAATCCATCGACCTGGAATTCATGGTCTGGCAGCGTCTGGCCAGGCTTGCGCAACGGCGCGGGAAAACCCTGTCGGAAACGGTGGTGCAGCTGATTGAAGATGCCGAGCACAAAGAGAAGTATGCCAGCCAGATGTCGACGTTGAAAAACGATCTACAGGCACTGTTAGGTAAAAAATAAGCTTTTTACTTTTCTTCAGATAATAAAAAACCCCGCATGGCGGGGTTTTTTTATAAGACGATAACTTATGCCGCAGGCTGAGTTACAACGTCTTTGATACCTTTAACTTCGATCTCTACGCGACGATCTGGTGCCAGGCAGTCGATCAGTGCAGCGCGTGGTTTCACGTTGTCACAGGTAGAACCGGTAACTGGGTTAGATTCGCCCATACCACGTGGGGAGATCTTGTTAGCTGGGATACCTTTAGATACCAGGTAATCAACTACAGACTGAGCACGTTTCTCAGACAGACCCTGGTTGTAAGCGTCAGAACCGATACGGTCGGTGAAGCCCAGAACCACTACAGAACCGTCTTTAGGATCCAGGTTGCTCAGCTGGGTGTACAGCTGATCCAGTGCCTGCTGACCTTCTGGTTTCAGGGTAGCTTTGTTGAAGTTGAACAGAACGTCAGACTTCAGAGTGAAGTGCTTGGTCTGTACTTCTGGCGCTGGAGCCGGAGCTGGAGCTACGACTGGCGCATCTTCCTGCTGACCGAAACGGTAAGAAACACCAACGCTCAGCATGCCGTTGTCTGGACGAACACCAACGGTAGCACCGTCACCGATGTTGTTAACCCACTGGTATTCCAGACGGGTAGCGATGTCACGGGTCATTGCCCACTCAACGCCACCAGCGAATACTGGGGAAACACCAGTGTCGTGGTCGTCACCAGCGATGCTGTTGCTGGAGTCTGCACGCCATACCATGCCGCCCAGACGGGTGTACACGTCCAGATCGTCAGTTACTGGGTAACCCAGTTTAGCGGTCAGCTGTACGCCTTGAGCTTTGAAAGCGCCATTTACGTTGTCGCCTTTGTAAGGCATACGACCTAACCAGTCGTAACCCATTTCAAAGCCAACATACGGGTTTACCTGATAGCCACCGAACGCACCTGCACCCAGCTGGCTCTCGTGAGTAGGGCCATCGTTGTTCAGGCTGCTGTTGTACCAACCGGTGTCATGGAACTGAGACCAGCCCAGTTTACCACCTGCATACCAGGTATTATCTTTCGGAGCGGCCTGCGCTACGGTAGCGAAGCCAGCCAGTGCCACTGCAATCGCGATAGCTGTCTTTTTCATTTTTTGCGCCTCGTTATCATCCAAAATTTGCCATGAATATCTCCATCGGAGGAATCACGGTTAAATCCTTCACCGGGGGGCGTGGTCAAATATAAACCTACCGATATCTTCGGCTTAGGCCGAGCACCCCTGGCGATGTAAAGTCTACAACGTAGCTGAAAACTTACAAGTGTGAAGTCCGTCAGGCATATGAAAAAAAAAGTTCCGTATACCTAATATTTAACAATTTTTGAACGAATTTTGTGCAGTAAAATTAACGAGAACCGCGTCAGACAAGCCTTGCCGCAGTTTTGGCGCGTTGAACTTTTTTTGCATACTGCGGTCGAAAAAAATTCCAGGAAAACTCTTAAAATGACTCAATGGTACACATTTGAGTGAATTTTTAGCCCGGGATGTTGTCCTCTGCGATAGGAATCTCCACGAACTGGCCGCATGATGAAACCCATCGCGTTACCTTCTTCAGCCGCTTCAGTCAGACGCAAATGTTCCTCTTGCGACAGATCCTCAGGCAACCACCCAATCACGACGCTATAGTTCCCGGTACGTAATGCCCGGACCATCGACTCGACCGTATCGCAAGGGGAGAGTTGATTAATCTGCATCACCTTCGCTAACGGCAGCCCAGCCGACTGAACCCATTCGCGACTTAATTTTTGCTGTGGCGTCAGCCAGAGCTGCCAGCGAGACTGTTGCCCGAGCTGCTGCAAAAGCGGCAGGAGTAAGAGTTGTGTCAACAGCGGCTGGTCTTCACGGTAAACCACTTCACTGATAAGCCCTGTCGATTCACGCCCGATAGAATTCTGCGCAGCATTGCCTGCGGCAGAAGTAGAAGGTGTTAAGTGATTTGCATAGCCTGAAGTGTACATATTCATTCCAGCCCTGTAGTTACTGTATGGATATACAGTAACCCCTGTATGCATAAAGATCAACCTCATTTTCGGAAAGCGACTCGCAAATTTCATCCATTCCTGGTGAACCTGAAAAAATCATCTTGCCCAACGGCAATAAGTTGCCTATTTTCCTGCTAACGGATCCGTTAGTAAGAAATATCGTGGTTACTGTATGATTTTTAATGGAATTATCATGAAAAAGATATCTTATGATCGGATTTATCAATCTCAAGAATACCTCTCTCCGCTGGGCGAAATTCATCATCGCGCCCTGTTTGGCGGTTATACCCTGGCCGTGGATGAAGCGGTGTTCGCGATGGTGTCTGACGGTGAGCTTTACCTTCGCGCCTGTGAGAAAAGTGCAAAATACTGTGTAAAAAACGCGTCCTCTTTTCTGACCCTGATGAAACGAGGACGTCCTGTGCTGCTTAATTACTACCGTGTGGATGAAGGTCTGTGGCAAAACAGGGAAAAACTGCTTCAGCTCTCCTCGTTTGCGCTCGATGCCGCCAGGAAAGAGCGCTACCAGCGCCATCAGCGTAACCGGCTTAAAGATCTGCCGAACCTGACCTTTCAGATTGAGGTCCTGCTTATGGAGGCGGGCATTACTAATGAAGAGACGCTACGACAGTTGGGGGCGAAGACGAGCTGGCTGAAAATGCGCTCTAAGAATAAAGCGCTGAGTATCCGGGTATTGTTTGCGCTTGAAGGCGCGATTGAAGGATTACATGAAGCGGCACTCCCGGCGGATATTCGCCGGGAGCTTACGGAGTGGTTTAATGCGCTGCCTGAGTCGCAGGGCCATCATTCCGCCAGGTAGCGATCTGCTGTCGCAGCCGACAAATTTCCGGCAGCAAAGCGATAAGCAGGCCAATTTGCTGAAGGACCAGCGGAGCTTTGTTGTCGGTGCCTGGATCAAGGTGTGCGATACGTTGCACCAGTTCATCCAGTGCCTGGTGAACCCGTGGCTCATCCGCAGGTTGATGATGAAGCGCATCATCAACGTAGCAAACGGCATCGTCCAGTAGTGCCAGGATGCCCGGATTCGTCAGTTTCTCTCGGTGGGCGCCAAGGGTAGAGATATAGCTGGTGAACGTGTGGTTCAGACACAGCAGGCGGAAGGCTGTCTCCCGGATTTCTGCCGTGGCGCGCGGCTCAGTTGACATATTCGAGACAACGGAAGCCAGCTCTGCGTCAGTGTTATGCGCATCGCGACGGGCAATCCGATAGGCCAGACGGTTATCGCGACCTTGATGGTACTGCTCAAGAATAGCGTCCAGATAGCGGCAGTTGGCGTTCATTGCTCTGTCGGACACGCGCGGTAAATTTCGGAAACGCCAGTCCGGCCAGATAAAGCTCACCGCCGCCCAGGCGATGGCGCAGCCGATAAGCGTGTCGATCACACGGGGGAGGGCCACTTCAAAGCCTTCACCCAGCAGATTGAAGCAGAGCAGAACCAGCAGCGTGATGAACATCGTGGCGTGGGCATACTGCACATTGCGGAAGGCGAAGAACAGTACCCCGGTAATCACAATCAGGATCAGTTGCCCTTCTACTGAAGGCACAAAATAGAGCACCGGCAGTCCGATGGCGACCCCGACTAATGTCCCGACAATACGCAGCGCGAGCCGATGGCGGGTAGCGTTATAGTTCGGCTGGCAGACAAACAGGCTGGTCAGCAGGATCCAGTAGCCGTGGTGCAATCCTGTTATCTGGATAAACGCGTAGCCGACGCACAGTACCAACGACATCCTTACCGCATGGCGAAAGAGGGCGGATTCCGGCGTAAAATGACGGCTCAGGCGTAGCCATATATCGCTGAAACCGTTGAGACTGTCGTCGGCAAGCTGGTTGTCAGCGTCATTGCCCGGCATCGCCATCGCCTGTTCAGACTCAATGGTGGCGAGCTGAGCATCGATGGCTCTCAGGTTGTTGAGCAGGAATCCCAGGGCTTTGAACTGTTCCGGCGAAGTTCCACTGGCCTGAACGCGATCGAGCGCCGCATCCAGGTGGCTGAATGCGCGTTCAAAGCGAGGATCGTGCTGATAGGGCGTGCGCAGCAGTATTGAGCGCGCAAGTTGCTGGCAGGCCTGAGACTGCATCGACAGCAGACGCTGGAAACGGAACATCACGTCGCTGTAGCGGAATTTCTCGCGCAGATCAGCGTACTGTACATGCGAGGAGCTGGCGCGCTCGTGAATATCCTGGGCAACAAAGTAGTAGTGCAGGGTGCGCCGGGTACCGCGCTGACCGCGATCGCCGCGCAGACGGGTGAGCAGAGACGCTTTGGTCTGATTCAGCGTGGCGACCAGTTGGCCATTTGCCAGCGCCAGATCGTACAGGGGCGCCTGGCTGTCCTCTTCGATATCCGGATCAAACAGCCGGGATTTCAGCTCCAGATAGTGGGCCAGCTGTTCGTAACTGCGGGCAATGTTGTCCTGTAAGGCACGAACCGGAAAAATAAGATGCCCGGTTAAGGTCAGCAGGTTATACCAGATAGCGCCCAATAGCAGCAGGACCGGTTGCTGATACCACTGATCGTAAAGAGAGACGCCCAGCATGGTGTAAATGGCAATCAGCAGGGCGCCAAACGCGATAGTGGCGTAGCGTTGCCCGAGGCCGCCGAGCAAAATGAAGCCGCTGGTGGACACCGTCAGCCCTAAGGCAAACAGCCAGGGCCACGGGAAAAGCAGCTCAACGGAGGCGGAAGCAATAAAGAAGCAGACCAGCGTGATGACCAGATTACGCAAACGACCGGCCAGGCGGTCGTCGAGATCCGCCAGCGCGCCGGCCACCACCCCAAGCGTGAGGGGGATGGTGAGCTTCACATCATTCAGCCACCACGGCAGAGCGACGGTGCCGCAGAGGGCGATAAATATCCTGACGTTATACAGCCAGTTACTGTTCCATGTATAGCGACGAAGCAGGGGGCTTAGCATGAGAGCGGCCAGTCCTTATTACTGAAAACGACGACGGGCATTGGCTTCACGCGCGGCTTGCGCCACTTCGACCGGAACAACTCGGCGTCCTACCGGCCACAGGGCGATGGTGGCAATTTTGAAATTAGCGAGGCCAACCGGAATGCCAATAATCGTAATGCACTGGGCGATACCGGCGAAGATATGCATCAGACACAGCCACCAGCCAAAGAAGATTAGCCATAAAATATTCAGCAGCGTGCCGCCGGTATTCATCAGGGCATTTTTTCTTTCCGGCTCCAGTTCATCCACGTGTATCGCTTCATTTCCATAAGGAACGAGGGACAGTTTGGTGATTTCCCAGCAGGAGCGCGTCAGCGGAAGGGTGAAGATAAGCACGATGCTCACCAGGGTGGCAAAAAGCCAGGAAAGGGTGGTGGCAAAACCGCCAAGGACAAAATTCAACACATTCAGAACGGTACGCATAAACCCTCATTTCCTTCGATATGATTAACGCCCGGTGATTGTAACGTTTTTTTGGGCTGGAGCACCTTAAAACTGGCAGTTAAACTGTCTGACAAATTATGACCTCGTGGATCCGGCAGGATATGGAACTGAAAGCAACTTCAATGGGCAAACGCCTGGCGCAGCACCCTTACGACAAGGTTGTGCTTCTTAATGCGGGAGTGAAAGTCTCCGGTGAACGCCACGAATACCTTATTCCGTTTAATCAGCTACTGGCCATTCACTGTAAACGAGGGCTGGTATGGGGGGAGCTGGAGTTCGTTCTGCCGGCAGAGAAAGTGGTGCGACTCCACGGGACCGAGTGGGCGGAAACCCAACGCTTCCACCATCATCTGAACATGCGCTGGCACCAGTGGAGCCAGGAGATGAGCGTGATTGCCGCACAGGTGCTGCATCAGGTGCTGGACGATATCGCGCTAAGCAATACGCAGCAGAAGTGGCTGACGCGCCAGCAAACCGCCGGGCTTCAGCAAAAAATCACCCAGGCGCTGACGGCATTGCCTTTACCGGTGGCGCGGCTTGAGGAATTTGATAACTGTCGCGATGCGTGGCGGAAGTGTCAGGCCTGGCTCAGCGATATCGAGAAAAGCCGTCTGGCGCATAACCAGGCCTGGACTGAGGCGATGCTTACGCAATATGCCGATTTCTTCAGTACGGTGGAATCATCGCCTCTCAATCCTGCCCAGGCGCGCGCAGTGGTGAATGGCGAGCACTCTTTACTGGTGCTGGCAGGCGCAGGGAGCGGCAAAACGTCGGTGCTGGTGGCGCGCGCGGGCTGGCTTCTGACAACGGGCGAGGCAGTTGCCGACCAGATTTTGCTGCTGGCTTTTGGTCGCAAGGCGGCGCAGGAGATGGATGAGCGCATTCAGGCGCGTTTGCATACCCAGGATATCTCGGCGCGCACGTTCCACTCCCTCGCTTTACACATTATTCAACAGGGCAGCAAAAAAGTCCCTGTTGTCAGCAAGCTGGAGAATGATGCTCAGGCTCGCCAGGCGCTGTTTATCAAGGCATGGCGTCAGCAGTGCAGTGAAAAAAAGGCGCAGGCGAAAGGTTGGCGTCAGTGGCTTGAAGAGGAACTCAACTGGGAGGTGCCGGAGGGCAGTTTCTGGCAGGATGAAAAGCTGGCGCGCCGGCTGGGCTCTCGTCTCGACCGGTGGGTAAGCCTGATGCGCATGCACGGCGGCTCTCAGGCGGAGATGATAGAAAGCGCACCGGAGTCGATCCGCGCCGTGTTTTCTAAGCGGGTTAAACTGATGGCGCCGATGCTGAAAGCGTGGAAAACCGCGCTGAAAGACGAAAACGCGGTCGATTTTTCCGGGCTAATCCATCAGGCCATTATCATTCTGGAGAAAGGGCGCTTCGTCAGTCCGTGGAAACACATTCTGGTGGATGAGTTTCAGGATATCTCGCCGCAGCGCGCTGCGCTGCTTTCGGCGCTGCGGGCGCAGAATAAACATACGTCGCTGTTTGCCGTGGGCGATGACTGGCAGGCTATCTACCGCTTCAGCGGGGCGCAACTTTCCCTCACGACGGCCTTCCATCACTATTTTGGGGAAGGCGATCGCAGCGATCTGGACACCACCTACCGCTTCAACTCGCGGATTGGTGAAATTGCCAACCGTTTTATTCAGCAGAACCCGCATCAGCTGTCGAAGCCGCTTAACAGCCTGACGTCGGGGGATAAAAAGGCCGTCACGCTGCTGGCGGACGATCAGCTGGAACCGCTGCTGGATAAACTGAGCGGCTATGCGAAACCGGATGAACGGATTCTGGTCCTGGCGCGTTATCACCACCTCAAGCCGACGGCGCTGGAAAAAGCGGCGACGCGCTGGCCAAAACTACAGCTCGATTTTATGACCATTCACGCCAGTAAAGGGCAGCAGGCCGACTACGTAATTGTGGTGGGGCTGAAAGAGGGGAGCGACGGTTTCCCGGCACCGGCGCGGGAATCCGTGATGGAAGAGGCGTTATTGCCTGTTCCGGAAGATTTCCCGGATGCAGAGGAGCGGCGCTTACTGTACGTGGCGATAACCCGCGCGCGGCATCGCGTGTGGCTCTTGTTCAACAAAGAGGAGCCGTCGGTGTTTGTCGATATTTTGAAAAGTATTGACGTGCCGGTGGCGAGAAAGCCGTAACGCGCCGGGCAAATTCTGTAGGCCCGGTAAGCGCAGCGCCACCGGGCAAAAAACTACTTCAGTCTCTCCGCAAGATAACGCTGATAATCCGGGATCAAAATCTCCACCGGATCGTTAAACTGCGGCGATTCAATGATGAAATCTGCCGTTGAAAGATTGGTGGCTACCGGAATGTTCCATACCGTCGCCAGACGCAGCAGCGCTTTAACGTCCGGATCATGCGGAACCGCGTTCAGCGGATCCCAGAAGAAAATCAGAACGTCAATTTTACCTTCCGAAATCTGAGCGCCGACCTGCTGGTCACCCCCCATCGGGCCGCTCAGCATGGCATTCACTTCCAGACCGGTTTCGCGGTGGATCAGGTTGCCGGTTGTTCCCGTGGCAGAAAGGGCATGATGCTGTAAAAGAGGCTGATGGCGACGAACCCAGTTAAGCAGCATTTGTTTACAGTGATCGTGCGCAACCAGAGCAATGTGCTTGCGCGCCGGAAGTGTGCGTGTTGTCAGTTCCATAATCTTATCCGTGAGGTTACCTCGCTACACGATGACGGGAACTGACTGATGCTGCAAGAGAAAGGACGAAAAAATGTGGCTTACGACGAAGGTTGTCGTTTCGCCCATTGCAGAAAACGGGCGCGCGTGTCCGGATCGGCATTCTGGAACCAGAATTTGAGGCGTTGCTCAGTAAGGGTCTGCGACTGAGGAGGGAGTACATCCAGCTCCGATACGCCCGAAAGCAGGGTACTGTCATCCGCCATCATAGTGGCGAACTGGGGCAGGGAGGCGCGCCTGCTGGCTCTGTTATAGATCTCCGTGTCCGCTTCGTAATCTGTTCCTTTTGGCCTTTTTGTCAGCGCCAGGATATCCAGCTTTACCGGGATGGGCATAGAATCCCCGTCCACCAGCTCAATGCGCGGTGAGGCATCAAATGCCAGTGACTCTTTTTCTGTTTCAAGGTGCGGGAGACGAAAATTGACCTGGCTGATGCGTTGGGTATTAAAGCTGACCACCAGCGGAGGCGAAATGTACACCTGCTGTTCGTTGTCGGCGAGGCGAATCGTCTTTTCAACCCGAAAAACCACCTGATGCGGGCCATTATCCAGCTCGATGCTGTCTGCGCCCCGCAGCAGGGAGCTGGAGACTTTTTTCCCGTCCAGCACCAGCAGGTCAATGTCGGTTGAGAGTCTGAGGGTGGTTGCGAAAACACAAACCGGCATGATTAACGCAACCACAGCCCAGGCAATGCCGGTTTTCATAGCAGACTCCTGTAGACAAACTACCTGGTAAGAATGTATCAAAATTTTTCGATAAACACGTTTACTAACATATAGACATATTCTGCCGTTTTGCCCTCATACTTCTGTATGGGATGCGTGGTTGAGATGTCTGCTTTGACGTACACTTTGAAAAAAAACCAGGAGGAACAGCATGAAAGAGAACGACATTGTCGAGATTCTGACGTCCACGCGCACTATCGCGCTGGTCGGCGCGAGCGATAAACCGGATCGCCCAAGCTATCGGGTCATGAAATACCTTCTGGACCAGGGATATCACGTGATCCCGGTCTCGCCGAAGGTGGCGGGCAAAACGCTGCTGGGTCAGCAGGGCTATGCGACGCTCGCGGACGTGCCGGAAAAGGTGGATATGGTGGACGTTTTTCGTAATTCAGAGGCAGCCTGGGGCGTGGCGCAGGAGGCGATTGCCATCGGCGCGAAAACGCTGTGGATGCAGCTGGGCGTGATTAATGAGCAGGCGGCCGTGCTGGCGCGTGATGCCGGGCTGAAGGTGGTGATGGATCGCTGTCCGGCAATCGATATTCCCCGTCTGGGGCTGGCAAAATAAAAAAAGCCCGTTTTACGGGCTTTTTTACACCTTTAGTTACGCAGTCTTGGCGCCTGTAACTGTTTGCGGATGGTCTGAGCAAGCTCGTCCATAGTGGGTTGTTCCGGATGCTCATCCTGTAGTTCACCACTCAGCTGCGCTTCGGCAAGATAGGTATGGACAGGCTGACCATCGTCGCCCTCCATAACCACATGATACCAGGGCGCGGCGCGAAGCTCTGCGTCAACGGCCAGATCGTCTGCTGACGGTTCATCAAGGGAATACTCCGGGTCGATATCCACGACCACACCCAAATATCCAAGCAAGGTGTGGCGGACCTGCTGGCCGATACCGAATTTGCTGGCAATCATAGTCACCTCCCGGGAAACATTACATACACACTATGTGCGGGCAATATTTCTCTTTTCAAGTTACATGACGCGACAGGCAAACCCTTTCAGATACAGCCCTTCCGGGTAGGTAGCGATCACCGGGTGATCGGCGGCCTGACGGAACTGCTCTATAAATTGTACATCACGACCCGCATCTATTGCGGCATCGGCGATGATTTTTTGGAATAAATCTGTCGTCATCAGGCCAGAGCAGGAGAACGTCAGCAGAACGCCACCCGGGTTCAGCAGCTGGATCGCCAGCATGTTGATGTCTTTATAGCCACGGCAGGCGCCCATCAGCTGGCTTTTATTTTCTACAAACTTCGGCGGGTCCATCACGATGACGTCAAATTTCTCGCCCTGGTCGCGGTATTTACGCAGCAGTTTGAACACGTCGTCGCGCACAAACCCCGCTTTGCTCAGATCCAGCTTGTTCAGCTCAACGTTCTGTTTCGCCACATCCAGCGCTTCCTGTGAGGTGTCGACGCTCACAACCTGGGCACAGCCGCCCATCAGGGCAGAGACCGCAAAGCCACCGGTATAGGAGAAGCAGTTCAGCACGCGCTTATCGGCAACGTACTGGCGCGTTGCCAGACGGCTGTCACGCTGGTCGAGATAATAACCGGTCTTATGGCCGCCCTGGATGTCCACCAGCAGCTTCATGCCGTGCTCCTCGATAGGCAGCAGGGCAGGCGGCAGTTCGCCGGTGACCGGGCCCTGCGTCAGCTCCATGCCCTCTTTTTTACGTACCGCCACGTCGCTGCGGTCGTAAATGGCACATTCCGGGAACAGGGTTTGCAGGGCGCTAATCAGCGCGGCACGCTGGTATTCCGCCCCGGCGCTCAGCAGCTGCAACACCAGGAAATTGCCGAAGCGGTCAATGGTCACGCCCGGCAGCCCGTCGGATTCACCGGCAATCAGACGATAGCTGTCCAGCCCGTCACGCTTTGCCAGCCACTCGCGCCACTGCTGCGCCTGTTGCAGACGACGGACAAAGAAGTCGATATCGATGGCTTCTTCTTTATCGAACGTCCAGACGCGCGCGCGGATCTGAGATGCAGGCGAGTATGCGCCGCGTGCTAACCATTTCCCCTGATGGTCAACAATATCGATGGTTTCACCGAGGCTGGCTTTACCTTCCATGCGGGCAACCGCGCCGGAAAAGACCCAGGGATGGCGGCGCAGTAATGACTTCTCGCGCCCTTTGGCTAACACTAAACGTACACTCATAATTTGCTATTCTGTCGATTCCAATGAAATGGCCGCCATTTTCCCGACTTCAGCGAGGAAATGCAACGCGCCAGTCGGATAAGGAGAAGGATGATGTCAAATGTATGCACCATTGCCTGGGTCCATGGCCTTGTACAGGGCGTCGGATTCCGCTACAGCACCCAGCGCGAAGCCCTTCAGCTCGGACTGACGGGGTATGCGCGTAACATGGATGATGGCAGCGTGGAGGTTGTGGCCTGCGGTGAGGCGGATCGGGTAGAGAAGCTGGTGGCGTGGCTGAAAGCGGGCGGACCGCGCAGCGCGCGGGTTGATAAGGTGCTAACGGAACCGCATCAACCCGGCCGGGAATACGCTGACTTCAGTATTCGCTATTAAATGCATTTTACCGGCTTTGGCAGGCCGGCAATTTTTGTCGCCTGTTTAGCCGGGCCTTTCGGAAACAGGCGATACAGATAACGGCTGTTGCCTTTCTCTTCGCCAAATTTATTCGCCATGGCTTTGACCAGCATGCGGATAGCCGGAGAGGTGTTGAATTCGAGGTAGAATTCGCGCACAAAGCGCACCACTTCCCAGTGTTCCGGGGAGAGGGTAATTCCTTCGTTTTCCGCAATTTTCTCCGCCAGCGCTTCGCTCCATTGGCTGCTCTCTTTCAGATAACCGTCGTTATCGGTTTCGATCTCTTTGCCTTCAAAACTCAACATATTCATTCACGCGTTAGTCAAAAACCGCCTCAGTCTACCAAAAAAACAAAGCCCCGCATAAGCGGGGCTTTGTTCACAGCACGGTGAGTTAATCGCGGCTGGCGAAGCCCAGGATACTCAGCAGGCTGACAAAAATATTGTACAGCGACACATACAGGCTCACGGTGGCGCGGATATAGTTCGTCTCACCGCCGTGAATGATGTTGCTGGTTTCATACAGGATTGCGCCGGATGAAATCAGGATAAACACCGCGCTGATTGCCAGATGCAGAGCAGGCAATTGCAGGAAGATGTTCGCCAGCATACCGACCAGCACAATCACGATACCCGCCATCAGCATACCGCCGAGGAAGGACATGTCCTTACGGGTGGTCAGCACGTAGGCCGAGCAGCAGAAGAACACCAGCGCGGTACCGCCCAGCGCCATACCAATCACGTCGCCCATTCCGGCAGACAGATAGGCGTTCAGGATTGGCCCCAAAATGTAGCCCAGGAAGCCGGTGAAGGCGAAAGCGGAGAGAATACCCACCGGTTTATCCGCGGTTTTATAGGTCAGGAACATCAGACCATACATACCCACCAGCGTCAGGATCAGGCCCGGAGAAGGCAGCATCAGTACGGTGCTGGCCGTCGCGGTGATCGCCGAAAACGCCAGCGTCAGGCTGAGCATGAAATAGGTATTGCGCAGCACCTTATGGGTGCTGAGTAGCGATGTGCGGTCGCGTGAAGAAGTAATTATACGATCCATGAGTCACTCTCTTATGACAGATGTAATTAGCGCAAAGAATAGGAAACGGCGCGGCAGACGCAAAGTGGTTTTACCCATCTTTACTCAGCCCCTTAGGGATTATGCTGGTTTTTTATTCTGGTAAAGCCTTTGTACTCAGAATGAAGTGCGGTATGCAAGGCGTATTCAGATCAACCTCTTATAGGTCACTGAAAAATATTGCGTTATTTCCCTAAGGCCGCTAAGAGTTATTTCCGGATCGTCATAAAAACAGACAATAAGGCGAAGGAAATGAAACCACAAACACGCATGCACTTTACGCTCTCTTTGTTAACCGCAGGGGTCCTGTGCGCCAGCACGGCAACCTGGGCGGCTAACGTGCCGGCAGGAACCCAGCTGGCAGATAAGCAGGAACTGGTCAGGAACAACGGCAGTGAACCCGCCTCGCTCGACCCGCATAAAGTCGAAAGCGATGTCGAATTCAATATTATCAGCGATTTATTCGACGGGCTGGTCAGCGTCTCTCCGGCAGGTGAAATCCAGCCGCGCCTGGCGGAGAAATGGGAAAATAAAGATAACACCGTCTGGACTTTCCATCTGCGCCCGGGCATAACCTGGAGCGATGGCACCCCCATCACCGCGGAAGATGTCGTCTGGAGCTGGCAGCGACTGGTCGACCCGAAAACCGTCTCTCCGTATGCCAGCTATCCCGGCAGTATGCGTATCGTCAACGGCACTGATATCGCAGAAGGCAAAAAAGCACCCGAGTCGCTGGGCGTGAAAGCCATCAATGACACCACGCTGGAAGTTACGCTCACCCAGCCAAATGCTGCTTTCCTGGCGATGCTGGCTCACCCGTCTCTGGTGCCGATAGATAAAGTCCTGGTAGGTCGTTTCGGTGATAAATGGACCAAACCGGAGCACTTCGTCAGCAGCGGGGCCTATAAACTGTCACAGTGGGTGGTGAACGAACGCATTGTGGCGGTGCGAAACCCGAAATACTGGGATAACGCACATACTGTCATCAACAAGGTGACCTATCTGCCCATTTCCTCTGAAGCCGCTGATGTCAACCGTTACAAAGCGGGCGAAATCGACATCGCCTACACGGTGCCGATCAACCAGTTTGCTCAGCTGAAGAAAACGCTGGGGAGCGAGCTGGATGTATCGCCGCAGCTTGCCACCTATTATTACGAATTCAACACCACCCGGCCGCCGTTCAGCGACGCCCGCGTGCGTAAGGCGCTGAATCTGGCGCTGGATAAAGATATTATCGCCGGGAAAGTTTTAGGGCAGGGGCAACGCCCGGCATGGCTCATCAGCCAGCCGGATATTGGCGGCGTCAAGTTACAGAACCCTGATTACGCCAGCTGGCCGATGGATAAACGCATTGCCGAGGCGAAAAAACTGCTGGCCGAAGCCGGATTTAACGACAGCCATCCGCTCAGCTTTAATCTCCTCTATAACACCTCGGAATCGCACCAGCGTATTGCGATTGCCGCCAGCTCGATGTGGAAGAAGAACCTCGGCGTAGAGGCGAAGCTGCAAAACCAGGAGTGGAAAACCATGCTTGATACCATGCACACCCATAACTTTGACGCGGTGCGCTACGCCTGGATTGCTGATTACGATGACGCCGCAACCTTCCTGAATAACTTCCGTACCGGTGACAGCCAAAACACCACTCAGTACAGCAATCCGGAATACGATCTGGCTCTGGTGAATGCGGCGAAGGCGAAAACGGCGGAGGAGCGCGGTAAGTTCTACCAGCAGGCAGAAGATCTGCTGGGGCGCGATGTGCCGGCGATCCCTGTCTATCACTACGTGCGCACGCACCTGGTGAAACCGTGGGTAGGGGGCTTCACGCCGGATAAGCTTGGCTACTACTACACCAAAGATATGTACATCAAAAAGCACTAACGATCCGCGGTGGATATTATGCTGGTAAAACGGTCAATCTGTTGGCTATTCAACCGATTAAACGCATTTTGGCTATTTTTAAAGCGAACGAATGCGCGCACCCTTTACAGCGCACGGTGAGGTGTTTATAGTTCGCCTCACTTAGGAAGCGTGGCCGAGCGGTTGAAGGCACCGGTCTTGAAAACCGGCGACCCGAAAGGGTTCTAGAGTTCGAATCTCTACGCTTCCGCCAAATTCAAAACCCCTGCGATAGCAATATCGCAGGGGTTTTTGCTTTTGTTCTGGCTCTCCGCCATGTTACCCATGTTATAGCTTATCGTGATCCCGGCGTCGGCCTTACAGACCTGAGCTTTTACGCACCAGGTATCCGCGATGTTCGAGGGCGTCAGCACCGCTTCGGGCGCACCCGTGGCTGCGATCTGCCCGGCCTTCAGGAGGATCAGACGCTGGCAATAATTGGCCGCAAGATTGAGATCGTGCAGTGCAACCACCACCGTAAGCGGCAGCTGTGAAACGAGCCGCATCAGCTCCAGCTGGTGCTGAATGTCCAGGTGGTTTGTCGGTTCATCGAGCAACAGCACCTGCGGCTGCTGGGCCAGCGCGCGGGCTATCTGACTTCGCTGTCGTTCTCCGCCTGACAAAGAGTGCCATCGCCGCTGGCGTAAGCTGCATAACTGCATCAGGCCAATCGCCTGTTCAACCGCAGCCTCATCGTCGCGCGTGGTTCTCTGGAATGTTTTCCGGTAGGGCGTACGCCCCAGCCTGACAATATCCTCAACGGTCAGTTCCCCGTCGATCTCAGCATGTTGCGGGACAAACGCCATGTGCTGCGCCCGTATTTTCAGCGGCATCAAGCCAAGCGTTGTGCCATTAAGCGCAACACGTTCGCTGTGTCGTGGAAACAGCCCGGCGAGGCAGCGCAGCAGCGTCGACTTGCCTGAGCCGTTTGGCCCTAACAGGCCGACAATCTGCCCGGATGGCAGGTCGAGATCGATATCCTTAAGCACCGTCTGCGCCTGTCGGGTTACGGTTAACCCGGCCACTGTTATATTCATGGATGCTCCTTTCGGTTTTGATAAAGCAACGCCACAAAGACGGGGGCGCCCACCAGCGCAGTCACCACCCCGATGGGCAGAACCTGGTGCACGATCAGCGTGCGTGAGACGATATCGGCAAGGATCATAAAGTGGGCGCCGATGAGAAACGTCAGCGGGATCGAGCGGCGATGGCCCGGCCCGCATAGCATGCGCGTCACATGGGGAATGACCAGCCCGACAAACCCCACTGCGCCTGTAGCGCTCACCAACGTGGCGGTGACAACGGCACAGGTCAGCAATAAGACTATACGCACGGCGGTAACCGGGATCCCCAGCGTGGTGGAGACCTCATCCCCGAAGGTGAAGGTGTCCAGCGCCCGGGAAAAGAGCAATACCACCAGTAAACCCGCAAGCGTAACGGCCAGCGCCAGCAGCGCGTCAGGCCAGCGCACGCCGCTCAGACTCCCCATCAGCCAGAACATGACGCTACGGGACTGCTCGGCATTGGCGGACGTGCTGACGACGTACGCGGTCATGGCGTTGAAGAGCTGGGTGCCCGCAATACCGGCCAGCAAAATGCGCGACGGGCTTTCACTCATCCCGTTTGTAATCACCATGATGAGCGCAAAGGCGGCGCAGGAGCCGACAAACGCACCGCTGCTCACGCCAATCACGCTTCCCCCCATGCCGAGAAGCATCACGCAGACGGCCCCCAGCGAGGCGCCCGCGGAAATCCCCAGCAGATAAGGCTCAGCCAGAGGGTTACGCAGGATCGACTGTAACACCAGCCCGCACAGCGCCAGGCCACCGCCGCTGCACGCGGCCATCACTGCCCGGCTCATGCGATATTGCCAGACGATACCCTCCTCCGTTTGTGGCAACGCATAAGAGGTCAAACCCAGTCCGTTGAGGATCGCTTTCCCGGTACTGGCATACGACACCGGCATATCACCGATACTGGCGGCAAAAACCAGCATTAGCGGCAGCGCCATGACGCCTGCTGCCAGTAAACCTTGCTGGCGGCGGTCAAAAGCGAAATGACTCATTGTTCATCCTGGAAAGAAGCCAGCCGATCGCTGATAAGCTCAACCGCATCGACGTTACGTAATGAAGGGTTTAACGACATCGCCGGCACCACAATAATGTGGTTGTTCCTGACCGCAGGCATGTTCTTCGTCACCGGGTCATTACGCAAGAATGCTTTTTTTACCTCAACGTCATCGGCAGGGTAGAGCCTGCGGGACATCCCGGCGATAACAATCACGTCCGGCTGCGACTGGGCAATATGTTCCCAGGTTACAGCCGGCCATTCGTCATGAGAGTCAATAATGTTCTTCAACCCCAGCGTGCGGCTGATCCAGCCAGGCGCGCCGTAATTCCCCGCCACCCAGGGATCGCCATTCAGACGGCTACTTGAGAACCAGAATACGACGCGAAGCGGTTTCGCTGAGACGCGCGCCTGGGCCTTTTTGATACGTTCCGTCAGCGTATGATTAAGCTGCTCACCTCGCGCGGAAACATCAAATATCGTCGCCAGATCTGTCACTTCCCGTGTGATTTCGGCCAGCGAAAACGGCGCGCTGCGTGCTCCGTCTGCGTTTGACTTTTCCGTCACCGCTTTATCCGTGCAGTCGGCAGGAGAGATCCACGTATTAATCCCCAGCGAGGCAAACTGCTCACGGGTGCCCACTTCTCCCTGCGGACCAATGTGCCAGTGATACTGCGCGAGAACGAGCTCAGGTTTCTGTCCCACCACGGCTTCAAAGGAGGGGGAATTATCTGCAAGCCGAGGGATATTTTTCCCGGCATCTGCCAGCGGATCCGGGAGCTTGCCGAACCAGACCGACGTTGCGGCGATCTTTTTCTCCAGCCCGAGTGCGAGCAGTAATTCTGTTTCATGCTGTCCCACGGTCACGACGCGCTGAGGAGCCTGCGCAAAGGTCTGCTTTACGCCGCAATTTTCAATCGTGAGGGGCCAGGAGGTTGCTGAGAAAGCGGCAGGCGCCGTAGAGAGCAATAAAGCCAGAAATAACCCTTTTTTAAGTAACATAGAACACAATCCCAAATTGTTATGTTATAACATAATACATATATTGTGATTGAGAGCAACACGCTCACCGTCGCTTGTTGCAGAAACGAAAGGCTGGACTATTCTCAACATACCCACCTGGCATTCGCGGGTTGCCTGAAAAACAACAAGATTTCTGATTTGGGGTAGTGAGGATGAAAAAGATCCTGCTCGCGTTTGCGTTCTGTTTTGCCTCCCTGAGCGCCTTCTCATCGTATGCCGCTGAGCCCCGCCAGGCGCCTTCTGAGCAGGAGCGCGCCCGGACGGTCTATATCTTTCATCAGCCGATCGTCATGCTTCAGGCGAAATTTGGCCTGACCACGCCGGAGGAGCGCGTTTTACGCATCCGCAACACCCTGCGCAATTTTACCGAGGCGGACGTGCGTGAGCCGCTCACTATCGTCCCCGTGACCCGCTATAACCAGCAGGGGCGGCTGATCGTGATGAACGGTAAGCCCGTGATGCTGCTGACGGAAGGGGATTTGGACGAAGGGGACGATCTCACCCTCGATCAGGCCGCGCAGCGCGTGCTGGCGCGCATGGAAGCGCAGAGAATGGCCCTGCGCGATCAATACGATACCGGTTGGCTGGCGCTGTCGACGGTAAAAGCTGCCGCTGGCCTGCTGGCGCTTTTGCTGCTCTGCTATGGCGCCTGGCGATCCTGGCGCTGGTTTCGACGCGTCTACCGTCTGCGTATTGTGGAGAATCGCAGCCGGGTGCCGCAAAGCTGGCGGCGGTACATTGGCGCCATTGAGATTCGGCTTTACGCCTTGCTGATGTTCCTGTTGGGTTTAATCGGCTTTTACGTCTGGCTGAGCTGGGCATTCAGTCTGTTTCCGTGGACGCGGGTGTGGGGCACGTCGCTGGGAGACTGGTCGCTTCGCGTGGTGCAGCAAATTGCCCTGGCGATTGTCTCGGCTTTGCCGGGGCTGACGATTGTTCTGATCATTTTCCTCATTACCGCTTTTATTCTGAAGCTTCTGAGGATGGTGCTGAATCAGGTGGAGGCTGGTCGTCTGCAACTTCCCGGCGTACATCCGGAAACCGTGGGGGCAACCCGTAAGCTCATTTCCGTCGCCGTCTGGCTATTTGCTCTCTCCGCTGCCTGGCCGTTTCTCCCCGGCGCAAACTCACTGGCGTTTAAAGGTATTAGCGTCTTCTTCGGCCTGATGTTAACGCTGGGTTCGGCAGGGGTGATGAACCATGCCATGAGCGGTCTGGTCCTGATTTACTCCCGCGCACTGCGTAAAGGCGATGTCATTCGGGTGGCGGATAACGAAGGTAAGGTCAGTGAAATAGGCATGCTGGCGACCAAAATTATTACCCGGGAAAATTATGTCGTTACCGTGCCCAATGCGGTGGTGGTGAGCGGTAAGATCACCAACCTTAGCGCGCTACAGCCCGATGGCAGCCTCAATCTGACGGTCAGCGTCACTATTGGTTATGACACCCCATGGCGTCAGGTGCATGCCATGCTGGAGCTGGCCGCGAAACGGGCAAAAGGGATTGATCTTTCTGAGCCGCCGCTGGTGCGCCAGTTAGGGTTAATGGACTGGTATATCGCCTACGAGTTGCAGGTTCGTCTGCTGCCCGACCAGTCCCTCGCGGTTGCCCGCAATGAACTGCATAGCCAGATACAGGATGTGTTTAACGAATTTAACGTGCAGATCATGTCTCCGAATTTTGTTATGCAGCCAGAGGGCAGCGTAATGGTTGCCAAAGAGAACTGGTATACCGCGCCCGCCAAACCCCCTCAGGGCGAAACCTGAGGCCCCGGTTTTCCCAAGGTAAGCCAAAAGATCACAGTTTCTGATCGACAATCGCCGATTTTATACGGGTCATCGCCAGAATGTTTTTTGAACGCATATTCAATTTCTCGAGGATCCTCACGCGGTAGGTGCTGGTCGTTTTTTGTGACAGTTGCAGCTTTTTCGCGATTTCATGATTTTCCATATGGAAAAGCTTTAGCACGTCATATTCGCGTCGGGTAAAGGAGTGTGTCCTGAGCGCCCGATAAAAACGCATCAGCTGCTGAAAAGGGTGAGCAGTAAAATGCATCGACGAATAGATAATATTATCAATTCTCACCGCGCTGTTGGCTTCTATCTCATGCATCAGGACAATGTAATCACGCTTGACTTTTTTGACCTGCTGAATGGTTTTATTGCGTAACTTATCCTGTTCAACCGCAATGATAAAATCCAGCTCGGGATCGACCTCATAAAGATGGTGAATATCCTCCTCATCGCGAATCAAATGGGTAGATGTCAGTGAGCTTGAGACACCGTGGCAAAGGTAATAGTTATCGCTGATAAAAATAAAATTCATAATTAATGGGCAGGGTTTTAGATAAAATTCATTAAAAATCTAAGAGGCTTAATCTGTAGTATTTTCTGCCAGACAGCGGCGAGGTCGACGACCCCGGCCATCGACAGCAGAACCAGAATAATCAGCAGCGTAGATAGCGTTATCGCAAACATAAAACGCGTAATTTTTTTCTGCATTTTTTGCTGATGCGTTACCCGCTGGTCCTCTTTTTCATACTCGACCATGGTGGTAATAGCCTGGCCCTGCACGTAGTACACCTTACCCTCTTCGCTGAGATCGCCCGTGATCACGAGCGACTCAAGTAAGAGCGCGATTTTTCTGCTAAACGACTCATTTTTGATATGTTTATACCAAAGTGTGCCGTAAAGCATGGCGATCACTTCCCGCTGGGTGAAACCAGACGAAACGCGCGAAGGGCGCTGGTTGACGTAGTCGGTCACCAGCAGCCTGAGCAAGTTGTAACGGTCCCGGCTGATGGTTTCTGAATCAGATTTCAGGCCAGAAATACAGCGCCCTTTCAGACGAGCCAGGGCCGTTTTTAAGGTGATGATTTTCGTATAATGGTCAAAGGCAAACGGGATAATGCCTTTGTAAGCCTGAAACCCATTGCGCTTATAGTGAATGATTTCAGCCTGCATTTCGCTGATATCTTCCACGCTCATACTGACATCTTCGCTTTTATGCATCGGGCAGAGCACAACGTTGCTGCTTTCGTGCTTCTTCAGAATATAACGCGTATTGTCGGCATCTTTTAAGTACACCAGAAAATAGTCATGCGGGTTGTTTTTTTGCGCACCGTTCTGGATCAGCCACGGCAGAAATTTACGCCAGAGAATAAGTCTGTAGTTATCGGTATCGAATAATTTCATGGAAAATCTCTTATCGCAGTGACCTGCGTGAATAGGGTCTTACAAGGGCATATTGAGGTGGTAATGTTGCACGGATAAGCTGCGGTGTATGAAAAAGAGTCTAGATCACAAACTTTCATTCTAATAAGTTTATGTGATGTAAAAATAAATGTTTACATTTTAGCCAGCCGATGACGAAGAAGTGATCGGAGCGGAAGGGAATGACGCAAGAAGCTCAACGTAATGCAATTTCCTGCTTTACATCATGCTCAGAGATGTTTATAGTGCGCCTCACTTTGGAAGCGTGGCCGAGCGGTTGAAGGCACCGGTCTTGAAAACCGGCGACCCGAAAGGGTTCTAGAGTTCGAATCTCTACGCTTCCGCCAAATTCGAAAACCCTGCGATAGCAATATCGCAGGGTTTTTTCGTTATTCCAGCCCCAGCGTATACTGTGCGATTTTGAAGTAGATAATGAGCCCGGTACCGTCGATCAGCGTGGCGATAAACGGCGCGGAAACGACCGCCGGGTCGATTTTGCAACGTTTCAATACCATCGGGATCACCGATGAGACAATGGCGCTCCACAGCGTAATGCAGACCAGCGTCAGGCTGACGATAAGCGTGATTTCCATCCCAATGCCCATCATCCAGGCACGAACGCAGCCCGCCAGGCCCAGCGTGGCGGCAATCATTAACGAGGTGCTCATCTCTTTGCGCAGCACGCGACCCACGTCGCGAAGGTGGACTTCACCCAGCGCCATGGCGCGCACCAGCGTCGAGGTGATCTGCGTCCCGCTGTTTCCGCCGGTGCCAATCAGCAGCGGAATAAAGAACGCCAGCGCAATGGCGGATTCCAGCGCCTCTTCAAAATGCTGGATCACCGAGCTGGTATACGCTTCCGCGACAAACAGCAGCAGCAGCCAGACGGAGCGTTTCTTCCACAGGCTAAAGGCGCTGGTTTCCAGATAGGGCTTCTCCAGCGGCAGCGTTGCCCCCTGAAGCTGGGCATCTTCAGTAACGTCATCTTCCAGCAGATGGGCGATTTCACGCTCGGTAAGGCAGCCCACCAGCTTGCCGTGGGTCACCACCGGTACGACATCCGCACCTGCGTGCGCCAGCAACCCGGCGACATCCGCCCGCTCATCTTCCGGTTTAAGCTGGATAAAATCCGATATCATCAGCCCCTTAACGGGCTGTACGGTATCCGTGGCCTGCAATAATTTACGTACGGCAATCAAACCCGCGAGGCGACCGTTGTCTTCGATAAAAATATGTGACGGAATATCATCATCTTTTAATTTTTCAAAGAACTGCTCGCGTGCCAGAGCTACGCATAATGAAATATCAATAACGATAAAATCGGTATTCATATATTGCGCGATGGCGCTGTCGTTAAAAGCCAGATTATGGTTGTGAATAGCGTAAGACATTGTAACTTCCCTTTGAATAATAAAATCTCTCAGGGGCGAGCAAGACAGGGCATGTCGGAAAGGAGATCCCCACGTCCTGGGTTCAGCACTGTACACCGTATCCCGTAAGGGAAGTTATACTGGCAAAGCCTTGATTCGACAGTGCCTGTTTTACCCTGTGCCGGTTCTCTCGAACCCACCAGAGCGATAACGTGTATTTGTACAGGAGCCTCGCCATAACGAGATCGTTGTAAAACGTGAGGGATAATACGCTTATTTAAAATGGCTGCTGAGGAATTTAAATAATGTTTAAGTATGGTTTAAATGAATATTATTGAATGAATGTTGACGTTTTATTTAACTATTTTCACTTCTAATGGGGAATTCTGATGTTACCGGGGAGAGTAAAATGGCATGGCTGGACACGCTGCTGGATCATTTTGCGCATTATCCAACGCATCTCTTCGCGTTGCTCGTTGTTATGGCACTGAGTAAATCAACGGTACTGATCTCTTCCGTGCTCCCGCCCGCATCGGTCATGCTGCTGGCGGGGATTGCCGTCAGCCAGTCGAGTATGCATCCGGCGCTGACGTGGCTGGCGGTGGTGATGGGCGCTACGGCAGGATCGGTGCTGAATTACCATATCGGCCAGCTGATGGGGCATACCCGGCGAGTGTCACGCTTCACGGCAAAACATGCCGGGAAGTTTTTGCGGGTACAGCACCAGCTGCATAAAAATGGCCTGCTGGTGTTGTTCACCTCGCGTTTCCTGGCGGTACTGCGCTATATCGTGCCGCTGGCGGCGGGCATGCTCAGGCTGAGCGCGATAAAGGTTTACGCCATCAGCCTGCTTTCAGCCTGCGCATGGGCGGCGCTGTATGTCGGTATCGTCACCAGCATCAGCCTTCGAATCAGCGAGTCACGTATTCATCAGTTTGAGAAATGCTTCCCGAAAAACCTGTCACGAATCTGTCACACTCAATGCGACATTAAAAAAACGTGTGAGGAATTAGGGATGAGAAAAGCACTACTTGCAGTTGCCGTGGCAGGTACCCTTGCCGTGACCTTTGGCGCACAGGCGCAGGACACACCGGACGGCTATCAGCTGGAACAGGTACTCATCATGAGCCGCCACAACCTGCGTGCGCCGCTCGCCAATAACGGCAGCGTGCTGGAGCAGTCCACGCCGAAGCAGTGGCCGGAGTGGGACGTCCCGGGTGGACAGCTCACCACCAAAGGGGGCGTACTGGAAGTGTATATGGGTCACTATATACGCGAGTGGCTGGCAGAGCAGGGGATGGTGAAGACGGGTGAATGCCCGCCAGCGGGTACCGTCTATGCCTACGCCAACAGCCTCCAGCGCACCGTGGCGACCGCGCAGTTCTTTATCACCGGCGCGTTCCCGGGGTGCGATGTGCCTGTGCATCATCAGGAAAAAATGGGCACCATGGACCCCACCTTCAATCCGGTCATTACCGATAATTCCCCTGAGTTTCGTGAGAAAGCGCTGAAAGCGATGGAGACAGAACGGCAGAAAATGCAGCTGGATGAAAGCTACAAACTGCTGGAGCAGCTGACAAACTATAGCGACTCGCCGTCCTGCAAGGAGAAAAAAGTCTGTTCCCTGACGGAGGCGAAAGATACGTTCAGCGCCGATTATGAAAAAGAGCCGGGTGTCTCCGGGCCGCTGAAAGTGGGTAACTCGCTGGTGGATGCGTTCACCCTACAGTATTACGAAGGATTCCCGGCAGACCAGGTGGCATGGGGGGAAATCAAAACCGATCAGCAGTGGCGCGTGCTGTCGAAGCTGAAAAACGGCTACCAGGACTCGCTGTTTACCTCGACGGACGTGGCGCAGAACGTGGCTAAACCGTTGGTGAAGTACATTGATAAAGCGCTGGTGACCGAACAGGCCAAAGCGCCAAAAATTACCCTGCTGGTGGGGCACGACTCCAACATTGCCTCGCTGCTGACCGCGCTGGATTTCAGGCCGTATCAGCTGCACGACCAGCAGGAACGAACCCCGATTGGCGGTAAAATTGTCTTCCAGCGCTGGCATGACAAAAACACTAACCAGGAGCTGATGAAAATTGAGTATGTCTACCAGAGTTCAGAGCAGTTGCGTAATGCCAGCGTGCTGTCGCTGCAATCTCCTGCGCAGCGCGTGACGCTGGAGCTGAAGGGCTGTCCGGTAGATGGCAACGGCTTCTGTCCGATCGATAAATTCAATGCGGTGATGAACAACGCGGCGAAATAGAAGAAAACCCCCCGCGCGGGCGGGGGGAACATTCAGACGTTTTTACGTTCGATGGTTTGCTCGCCCCAGAACAGCGAGTCTTTGTCGGTTTTTTCGAAAGCGCGAACCAGCACTTCATCGTTGCCTTCTTCCCAAATCTGCTCAGCCAGCTTTTCGTCATACCTGGCGACTTCAAAGATGGCTTCTGCAATCTCCGGAGAGGTATTGCGTAAACTTGCCCATTCGCCCACGTGGTGAGCTTTGGATTCTTGAGTTGGCATACTTGTCCTCCTGTTGGGTTAGCCGTTCAGTTTTTTGGCAAGACCCGCGACGTATTCACCCTGATAGCGGGCGATCGAAAGTTCTTCATTGCTTGGCTGACGTGAACCATCCCCACCGGCAATGGTTGTCGCGCCATACGGTGTCCCGCCACGAACCTGGGAAACATCGAACAGTTCCTGCGCGCCGTAGCCAATCGGCACAATCACCATCCCATGATGTGCAAGGGTAGTCCAGGTTGAGGTGATCGTCTGCTCCTGGCCGCCGCCTGTGCCGGTAGAGCTGAACACGCTGGCCAGCTTGCCGTATAACGCGCCGGAGGCCCAGAGCCCGCCCGTCTGGTCGAGGAAGGTGCGCATCTGGCCGGACATATTGCCGAAGCGGGTCGGGGTGCCGAAGATAATGGCATCATAGTCTGCGAGCTCCTGCGGGGTGGCGACCTGGGCGTTTTGTGTTTTTCCCCCGGCTTTGGCGAAGGCTTCCGCCTGCATGGTTTCCGGTACGCGTTTAACCACAACCTCAACGCCGTCTACTCTGTTTGCGCCTTCTGCAACTGCGTGAGCCATGGTTTCAATGTGTCCATACATGGAATAATAGAGCACCAGAACTTTTGCCATTTTGCATCACTCCTCGTTGGTTTTTCTTACAGCGGATCGCTGCGTTACTTTAAAGATATGACATCACGGCCAGACTGCAAAAATGAACGGCATTTATTTGATATATAACAATATCTTTTCGTTATGTGCTTTGTAGCAAAATGAAACAACTTTAGCGGCGCTGATTTTTCAAAATATAAGAATGGCTTATGGATGACCTCCTCAATATTTCATACGAAAGGCTGAGATCATGTTGCAGAATATTACCTCTCGCTTGCCGGATAGCCGCATTACACTAAGCTTAGTTTCACGCGGCACAGATAAAGGCACTGTCCTTGAGCCGCGAGGTGAAAGAATCCTCTTTTACTGAATGCAATATGATGTCTAATGTTTCACACTCTGGAGGTTAGAGATGGCAAACCATCGTGGTGGTTCAGGTAATTTCGCTGAAGACCGTGAAAGAGCATCAGAAGCAGGTCGTAAAGGTGGCCAGTCTAGCGGGGGCAATTTTAAAAACGACCCTCAGCGCGCATCAGAGGCTGGCAAAAAAGGGGGTAAAAATAGCCACGGCAGCAACAAGTAGTACGCCGGGTTAACTCTCTGCCGCCGGGTTTCCCGGCGGTTTTTTTATGTCTGCTACATTGAACTGTAATCTAAGGCATCGCACACTACAGGATTGATTCTTCGTGCTGGTGTCCCATGTCCGTTTCCCGTTTTACTTTCTCCATTAAGCCTCAGGAAGCCATCCTGATTTTGATCACCATGTTCTGGGGCGGAACCTTTCTTGCCGTTCAGTACGCGGTCACGATGAGCGATCCGTTTTTCTTTGTAGGGCTGCGTTTTGCAACCGCGGCGGTTGCCGTGGCGCTTATTTCGCTGAAAACCCTGCGCGGGTTGACCCTGACAGAGCTTAAAGCGGGTGTCGCTATTGGCGTGGCGATTGCCATGGGCTATAGCCTGCAAACGTGGGGGCTTCAGTCTATCTCCAGCAGTAAATCCGCTTTCATCACCGCCATGTACGTACCGCTGGTGCCGCTGTTGCAGTGGCTGTGCCTGGGCAGAATACCGGGCCTGATGTCGTGCATTGGTATCATGCTGGCGTTCATCGGCCTCATTTTATTAGCTGGGCCGGAAAATAATCTGCTGGCGCTGGGGCCGGGAGAGATCATCACGCTGGTGGGGGCCGTTGCCATTGCGGCAGAAATTATTTTGATTAGCGCCTGGGCAGGAAAAGTGGACGTCAAGCGGGTGACGGTCGTGCAGCTTGCCACCGCGTCGCTGGTGGCGTTCGCGACGATGGTGCCGGCAGGGGAGTCCGTCCCGCCGATGTCTACCGGGCTTATCGTCGTGGCGCTGGGGCTGGGCGTTTTTAGCGCCATTATTCAGGTCACCATGAACTGGGCGCAGCGCAGCGTATCTCCGACACGGGCGACGGTCATCTATACCGGTGAACCGGTGTGGGCGGGTATTTTCGGGCGACTCGCCGGGGAGCGTCTGCCGTTGCTGGCGCTGGTGGGCGCGGCATTTATTGTCGCCGGGGTGCTGGTGAGCGAGTTAAAGTTAAAAAAACGACGTAAGTCGATTGCCGGGTTGGGCTCTGAACAAGGGGCAGATAGCTAACAACGCGCACGCTGCCCGTTTTGCCCGGCGGCGCTTCGCTTGCACGGGCCTACAATTGGCATGTAGGCCGGGTAAGCGTAGCGTCACCCGGCTATTTCAGGTTCAGGGGGTGATGGGTTCCGCTTGCGCTTCATCCCCTTTGCGGCGGCTAAGCAGGGCGTTGAGCAGGATCGCGCCGAAGGTCGCCGTGCCAATCCCGCCCACCGTAAACCCGCCCAGCGTCAGGGCGAAGTCGCCTGCGCCCAGCACCAGCGTGACCGCCACCATGATCAGGTTACCGTTCTGGCTCAGATCAACATGATTCTGCACCCAGATGCGTGCCCCGGCGACGGCAATCAGACCAAATACAACAATCGAGGCGCCGCCAATCACGGGTGCCGGGATGGTGTGGATCAATGCGCCGAATTTTGGGGAAAAGCCGAGCAGTATCGCCATCACCGCCGCCGCCACGAAGACCAGCGTCGAGTAGACTTTGGTCACTGCCATCACGCCGATGTTTTCCGCGTAGGTCGTCACGCCGCTGCCGCCGACCGAGCCGGAGAGCATGGTCGCCAGACCGTCTCCCACAAACGCCCGCCCCATATACGGGTCCATATTGCGCCCGGTCATTCCCGCTACGGCTTTCAGGTGGCCCAGGTTTTCAGCCACCAGAATCACCGCGACAGGCGCGATGAGCATCATCGCCTGAGCGTTAAAGGTGGGTGAGGTCACCTGGGGCATGCCGAACCAGGCGGCCTGGTGAATCAGTGTGAAATCAACTGGCTTGCCGAGACCAAACACGTTCGCCAGCAGCGCGTAGATCAGACAGGCCGCAATCAGCCCGACCAGAATCAGCAGCCGCTGGATCATCCCGCGCGTAAAGACCGCCACCACGCCGATGCACAGCACCGTAATCACCGCCATCCAGCTTTCAAACGGCGAGCCGGATACGCTCTTCACCGCAATCGGCGCGAGGTTCAGGCCTATCGCCATCACCACCGCCCCGGTGACGACGGGGGGCATCATCCGCTCGATCCAGCGCGTGCCGACTTTCATCACCACCAGACCGGTCACGGTGTAGACCAGCCCACAGGCGATAATGCCGCCGAGGGCCACGCTCAGGTTGGGGTTAATGCCCTGACCGTTAAACCCGGTCGCTGCAATAACGACTCCCACAAAGGCGGCGCTGGAGCCCAGATAGCTGGGCACGCGCCCGCCGGTGACAAAAAAGAACAGCAGGGTACCCATACCCGACATCAAAATGGCGAGGTTAGGATCCAGCCCCATCAGCATGGGCATTAGCACCGTCGCACCAAACATCGCGACCGCATGCTGCACGCCCATCACCATTGTCTGCCCGAGCGGGAGCCTTTCATCCGGCGCGACCACGCCTGCTTCTGTGGAGGTCGATTTCAACTGCCAGTGGGGAAGTCCGAACATGTTCTGTCTCCTGAATGCGGATTAACAGGCGGGTCGCATAAGTGCGTGATAGCCGCGGTCGAACCACACCAGCCCTTGCGGTGCCGGGTGGCGAACGATGGATACGATGTCGCAAAACAGAATGTCGTGGGTGCCGACGCTAACCACCTGGCTGATGCGGCAGTCGAACGAGGCCAGGGCATTTTCCAGACGTGGACAGCCCGTGTCGCCTGTCTGCCAGCGGGCAGCGGCAAAGCGTTCCGCCATCGGCGTTTTACCGCCAAACAGGTTGGATAATGGCTCCTGTCCGGCACTCAGCGTGTTAACGCACAGGGTGCGGTTCTCGCTGAAAATCGGCCAGACGGACGCGCCACGGTTGAGGCAAACCAGCAGAGTGGGCGGGGAATCGGTCACGCTGCATACCGCGCTGGCGGTAAAGCCCGCCATTCCCGCAGGGCCGTCGGTGGTGATGATATTGACCGCCGCACCGACGCAGGCCATGGCATCACGGAAGGTTTGTTGATCGGGTGTCGTCATGATGGCTCCTTACGCCAGCCCGCAGGCGTCTTCGAAGGTCAGACGCGGTAAGCGCCCATAGACTTTGCTCATATCGCCATAACCGATGTTAATCAGCAGATTGCTTTTAAGCAGCGTGCCCGTGAAAAAGGCCGCGTCCACTTTTTCCCGGTCAAAGCCGGACATCGGCCCGGTGTCGAGCCCGAGCGCGCGGCAGGCGAAGATCAGGTACGCGGCCTGCATCGAGCTGTTGCGAAAGGCGGTCTCTTCCGCCAGTGCGGGGCTGGAGGTAAACCAGCTTCTGGCATCGCCGTGCGGGAACAGTACAGGCAGGCGCTCATAAAACTCGCTGTCCCAGGCGACAATTGCCGTGACCGGGGCGGTGAGCGTTTTCTCAAGGTTGCCGCTGGAGAGCGCCGGGCGCAGCTTCTCTTTTCCTTCCGGGCTTCGCACAAAGACAATGCGCGCCGGGGAGCAGTTGGCGGACGTCGGCCCCCATTTCATCAGGTCATAAATCTCGCGCAGCGTCTCGTCACTGACCGGTATATCCAGCCAGCCGTTATGGGTACGTGCGCCGGTAAACAGCGTTTCCAGCGCGGCGGGCGTGATGGCTTCGCTCATTCAGGCTCCTTACAAAGCGGGTTCAGGGCTGTGCAGCAGGCTGGCAAGCCCGTTCAGCAGCAGCGTGTTAAAGATGTCCGGCGCGGTCACGTTGCAGGCATGCCCGCCCTGGCGCATGACCGTTTTGCGGGCGTGCGGGAGGGCGGCGTGCAGTTCCGCGGAGCAGACGGACGGCACCAGCAGATCGTCGGTGGAACAGATAATCTGCACGGGGCAGCGAACGCGTGCAGCGTGGCGGCTGAAATCGGCCTGTTTCAGCGCATGCAGCCTGCGCAGCAGATTGGCTTTGCCCTGGAAATGGGCCAGCGCCAGCGCTTCCTCGGCCTCCAGCCGCGGAGCGCGGGCAGCCATCCAGTCTGCCGGGTAAAGAAACAGCGGCTGTGCCTCTACCCACGCCTGAGCCCCGCCCGCATGCAGCAGACGTTCGCGAACGTCAAAACAGCGTCGGGTATGGGCATTGAGGGTCAGCCAGCCGTTGACACAAACCAGCGCGGTGAGGGCGTCAGGCTTATCGATAGCCAGCCGCAGGCCGACCAGCGCCCCCAGCGCGTGGCCGACCACGCAGTAACGGGCGATCCCGGCCCCGGCTAACGCCAGTGCGAGCTCGTCAGCCATGTGTGCGAGGGTGTAGTCTTCCGGCAGGGTATCCGGGTTATTCCCCGTGCCCCGCTGGTCGTAGCACACCACCTGATACTCCTGCCCCAGCACGGCGAGCTGAGGCAGCCAGTAGCTCCCGCTGCCGCCGAGCCCGGCAATCAGCACCACCACGGGCGCGCCCGCAAAGGGGGGCGGGGAAATGGACAGTTTCATGGCGGCCTCACTTCGCGATGTGCGCAACGGTGGCAATTTCAACCAGCGCTTCAGGCTTTACCAGCCCGCACTGGATGCAAAATCGCGCCGGTTTATCGCCGGGGAAAAACTCCGCGTAGATCTCGTTAATCGCGGCGTAGTTTTTCCAGTCGGTGATAAAGATGCTGTTGAAGGTCACGTCCTCCATCGTGCCACCCGCCGTTTCGATCACGGTTTTGATCGTCTCCAGCACGTGGCGGGTTTGCGCCTTTGGGTCATCGATAAACACCACGTTGTTGTCTTTATCAAACGGCAGCGTGCCTGAGACATACACCACGCCGTCGGCGAGGGTACCGGGGACAAACGGGGCTATCGGGGTGCTGGTGCCCGGCGGAATAATCACGGATTTCGGCATAGCGGTTCTCCTCAGGCGATGCGGGCGAGCGGGGGATCCAGCGCGTCGCAGAAATCATTGACGTTACTGACCCAGCCAAAAAAGGTTTCGATATTGAACAGGGCGGCTTTCTGGGCAAAATCCGGCCCGGCCTGATGGGTAGCGTCTTCCAGCACCACGCCAAAATACTCGAGGAAGAAGCCGTCGCGCAGGGTGGACTCCACGCAGACGTTGGTGGCAATGCCCGTAAAGACCAGATGACGAATGCCCCGGCTGCGCAGCAGGCTGTCGAGCGGGGTATTGAAAAAGCCGCTGTAGCGCGGTTTCGGCAGTACGATATCGCCAGCTTCCGGTACCAGCTCATCCACCAGCTGATAATCCCAGCCGCCTTTCGCCAGCAGCGTACCCTGGAGTTCAGGCCGTTGGCGCATGGTTTTCAGGGCGTTGGATTTGTGAAAGTTGGGTGAGCCGGGACCGCCAGCTTCGACGTACTGGTCGTCCCAGCCGTTCTGGAACCAGACGATCAGCATGCCCGCAGCACGCGCGGCGCTCACGGCGGTTTTGATATTCTCAATCACCGGCTGCGTGGCCGTGACGTCGAACCCGGCCAGATCCAGATACCCGCCTTTACTGGCATAGGCGTTTTGCATATCCACCACGATCAGCGCGCTCTGCTGCGCGTCAAAGGTGATGGCCTCCGGGCGAGCGTTGAGGGTCGTCATTACGCCACCTCCTTCGTCACGGCAGGGATGTGGGCGCGGCACTGCATCAGCGGCTGAATACGCTCGCCGAAGGTTTCCACGCCGGTGAGAAAATCATCGAAGGTCAGCAGCACGCCTTCGGCGCCGGGCACGGCAGCCACTTCGTCGAGCATTCTGGCGACGCTGGCATACGAGCCAACCAGGGTGCCCATGTTGATATTGACGGCAGACGTCGGGTCGGCCATCTGGCGAACGTTGGTGTCCGCGCCGGAGCGGGTATCCTTCTGGCTCTGCTCGGTCAGCCAGCTCAGGGCTTCCTCGTCGGCGCCGTCCTTGTATCGTTCCCATTTGGCGCGCGCGGCGTCGTCGGTTTCGTCGGCAATCACCATAAACAGCACGTAGGAGCCCACGTCGCGCCCGATTTTGTCGGCGGCCGCTTTCATGCGTGCCGCGGTGGGCGCGAAGGCGGCAGGGGTGTTAACGCCTTTGCCGAAGCAGAAGTTGAAGTCGGCGTATTTGGCGGAGAATTCCATCCCCGCGTCGCTCTGCCCGGCGCAAATCACCTTCATCGGCACCGACGGCTGGGGGCTGACACGGCAGTCGTTCATGGTGAAGAAGTCGCCTTTGAAATCGCTTTTGCCGGTGCCCCACAGATCGCGCAGCACCTGCACGTATTCAGTCAGGTAGTCGTAGCGACGGGAGAAGTAATCGTCACCCGGCCAGATCCCCATCTGCTCGTACTCCGGCTTTTGCCAGCCGGTGACCAGGTTAACGCCAAAGCGCCCGCCGGAGATGGAGTCGATGGTGGAGGCCATCCGCGCCACGATTGCCGGGGGAAGGGTAAGGGTGGCGGCGGTGGCGTAAATCTGGATGCGCGAGGTTACCGCAGCCAGGCCCGCCATCAGGGTAAAGGACTCCAGGTTGTGGTCCCAGAATTCGGTCTTACCGCCGAAACCGCGCAGCTTGATCATCGAGAGCGCAAAGTCGAAGTGGTAATGCTCCGCTTTCTGCACGATGGCTTTATTCAGCTCAAAGGTCGGCATGTATTGCGGGGCCGTGGTCGAGATAAGCCAGCCGTTGTTGCCGATCGGTACAAATACGCCAATTTTCATCACGAACCTCTCTTCATTACGTCGCAGGTGTCACGACGTTTTTGCAAAGGGAGTGCCAGTTTTGAAAAATACTTTGTTATTAGGGTGTTAACTGGTGGTTGTTAAATTTAACAGCGAAAATGTGGACTAAGTGGTCAAAATCATTGCACAGAAAACAGGCACTCATGCGCGCTGAGGGTGCAGAAGGTCGTGGCGAGACGGGGGTTTTGCTATGCTGAGCGCAGGAAAGAAAATGGAGAGCGAAAATGACACAAGGCGCAGTGAAAACACCCGGTAAACGTTCGCAGGCGGTGAGCGCCAAGAAACAGGCGATCCTCAGCGCTGCGCTGGAGACATTTTCGCAGTTTGGTATTCACGGTACGCGCCTTGAGCAGGTGGCGGAGCAGGCCGGGGTGTCCAAGACCAATCTGCTCTACTACTACCCGTCGAAAGAGGCGCTATATGTGGCGGTGATGCAGCAGATCCTGGATATCTGGCTCGCACCGCTTAAAGCATTTCGCGAAGAGCTGGCCCCGCTGGTGGCGATAGAGGAGTACATACGCCTGAAGCTGGAGGTATCGCGTGATTATCCCCAGGCATCGAGGCTGTTTTGTCTGGAGATGTTACAGGGCGCGCCGCTGTTGCAGGCGGAGCTGACGGGAGATCTAAAGCAGCTGGTGGACGAAAAATCGGCCATTATTGCCGGATGGGTCGCCAGCGGAAAACTGGCGCCCGTCGATCCGCAGCATCTGATTTTCATGATTTGGGCCTCAACCCAGCACTACGCTGACTTCGCGGCCCAGGTCGAGGCGGTAACCGGTAAAACGCTCCAGGACGAGGCGTTTTTCCAGAGCACCCTGGAAAACGTGCAGCGGATGATTATCGAAGGGATCCGTGTGCGCTAATTTCCCTCACCCTAACCCTCTCCCGCGGGGCTGAGGGATCCCCAGTAATTTTTTTATGCAGAAGCAATAAAATTGCTTTCTAAATGACTGAGGGCTGTCAGCGATGCCCTGGTCCGGCTGTAAATCGCTGAGGCGTTTCCTGCAGGCCGGGGCGAGGCGCAGGGATGCGCCGAGAGGGCGGCTTTACAGGGACGTTGCCTCCGCCCGTACCCGATAAGCCGGAAGGAATAAGCCGAGGGCACCGCGAAGCGGCGATTTACCGCCGGGAGCCCGGGTCGCCAGGGTGGTGGCGACTGAGCCACCCTGGCACGTTCACCGGTCATGTCGTTACAGAGTAGCAAGGAACATAAAGTGAACGGAATGACCGCCACCGCCGTATGTTCCCCTCACCCTAACCCTCTCCCCGGAGGGGCGAGGGGATTGCTCAGTGCCGCGTCAGCCCGGCGGGAGGGGACAGCTTAAGTCGCCCTCTTCACACTGCATCAGCGTGGCCAGAAACGCTTCGCGCTCCACGGTTTTTTCCGCCAGACACTGGTTCACAATCATTGGCTGAACGCTCCCGCCTTCCGTACCCGAACCGATAAACGCACAGTCCGCGTCGCGCAGGCTGATCCACGCCTGCTGCGCCTTTTTCAGCAGATCGCGCTGAGGTGCAGCCGCACGTTTGATGGCGGCCTGATAGGTCTCGTTGAGCTTTTTATCGGCGGCCTGGTACTGCTGCGCGCTACAGGTGTTCAGTTCAAGCTGGGTGGTCGCGTTATCGCACTCGTCGGCCAGCGCGCTGGCGCTCATGAGCAGGGCTGCACCTGCGAGAAATACTCTTTTCATCATCCCCTCCATGTAAAAAAGCCGGATACGCTGTGCTTATCCGGCCTGGGCTATTTTGTAGCCCCGGTAAGCGTAGCGTCACCGGGGAGAGTTTACACGATTAACCGATGGTCATCAGGCTGGCGTTACCGCCTGCCGCCGCGGTGTTGACGCTGAGCGAGCGCTCCACGTACAGACGCTCCAGCAGCAGGTTGGTTTCCCCGCGTGCGAAGCCCTGCACCGAGACAATCGCGCCGCTGCGGGCCGCCACCTGCTCGCACAGTTCGCGCAGCTGGTCGGAATCACCGTGGTAGATCACCGCGTCAAACGGCTGGGTCAGCAGGGCATCGGCCTTCGCAAAGCGAATGCGAGCCGAGACCGCTTTTGGCAACTGTTTGGCGAGGTCGCGATGCAGCGCATCTTCCGGCCACAGCACCTCACAGCCCGTTGCTGTAGCGGCTGCCAGCTGCACCAGCGCATCCTGCTCGTTATCCGCCACGCACAGCACCCGCTCGCGCGGCATCAGCGTCCAGGTGTTGCGCTCACCGGTTGGACCCGGCAGCAGGCGCTGGGTACCGGCCTGCGCCAGCTCGCCGTACTGCTGCGCAATTGCACGCAGTTCAGGGCGGTTTTCTGCCCACTTAATCAGCGCGTCCAGCGGCTGGGTCAGCACGGCTTTCACCTGCGCATCCACCGGATAGTCCGCGTCCTGACGCGCCAGCGTCACGCCCAGCGCATTTTCCGGACGGTTTGCCAGCAGACGGTACAGATAGAGCGGACCGCCCGCTTTCGGGCCGGTGCCGGAGAGGCCTTCGCCGCCGAACGGCTGCACGCCCACGACTGCGCCGACCATATTACGGTTGACGTACAGGTTGCCGACTTTAGCATTGCCGGTCACCTGGGCAATGGTTTCGTCGATACGGGTATGTACACCGAGCGTCAGGCCGTAACCCGAGGCGTTGATCTGATCGATCAGCTCGTTGAGGTTGTTACGGTTGTAGCGCACAACGTGCAGTACCGGGCCGAAGACCTCTTTTTTCAGCTCGTCGAAGCTTGCCAGCTCAATCAGCGTTGGCGGCACGAAGGTGCCGGTCTGCCACTCGCGGGCATCTTCGCTGTTCTCGCGCACCGCCTGGAACACCGGACGGCCTTTGGCACGCATGGTCTGAATGTGGTTTTCGATGTTGGCTTTGGCTTCCGCGTCGATCACCGGCCCAATATCGGTGGTGAGACGGCCCGGGTTGCCCATGCGGCATTCCGCCATCGCACCGCGCAGCATCTTCAGCGTGTGGTCAGCCACGTCATCCTGTAAGCACAGCACGCGCAGGGCGGAACAGCGTTGACCCGCGCTGTCGAAGGCAGAGGCCAGCACGTCAACGACGACCTGCTCAGTGAGCGCGGAGGAGTCCACGATCATGGCGTTCATGCCGCCGGTTTCAGCGATCAGCGGCGTTGGACGGCCCTGCGCATCCAGACGGGTGGCGATGTTGCGTTGCAGCAGGGAGGCTACTTCGGTCGAACCGGTAAACATCACGCCGCGCACGCGGTTATCGGAGGTCAGTTTGGCACCCACCGTTTCACCGCGCCCCGGCAACAGTTGCACCACGCCCGCCGGTACGCCCGCTTCCAGCAAAATGTTAATGCCCTGAGCGGCAATCAGCGGAGTCTGCTCTGCCGGTTTTGCCAGCACGCTGTTGCCTGCGGCAAGGGCCGCGGCAATCTGGCCGGTGAAGATTGCCAGCGGGAAGTTCCACGGGCTGATACAGACCACCGGGCCGAGCGGACGGTGCGTTTCGTTGTCGAAATCATCACGCACCTGACCGGCGTAGTAGTGCAGGAAGTCGACCGCCTCACGCACTTCGGCGATGGCGTTGCTGAAGGTTTTACCCGCTTCACGCACCAGAATGCCGATAAGCTGCTGCATCTGATCTTCCATCAGCACCGCCGCGCGTTCCAGAATGGCGGCACGCTCCTGCGGCGGGGTGGCAAACCAGATTGGCGCGTTGTTCACCGCGCTCTCCAAAGCTTGATCCACTTCCGCTTCTGTGGCTTCGCGCACGTAGCCGACGATATCCTTCGGCTCTGCCGGGTTGATCACCGGCTGCATTTCACCGTCTTCAACGGACTGCTCAAGGATCGGTTTGGCCTGCCACTTCTGCAATGCGCTGTTAAGCAGGGCAGAAGAGAGCGACGCCAGACGGTGTTCGTTGGCGAGATCCAGACCCGCTGAGTTGACGCGGCCTGCACCATACAGCTCGCGCGGCAGGGCAATCTTCGGATGCGGCAGACCAATCTGGCCTTCCTGCGCCGCCATCTTCTCTACGGCCTGTACCGGATCGGCCACCAGTTCGTCCAGCGGCAGGGTGGTATCGGCGATGCGGTTAACGAAGGAGGTGTTCGCCCCGTTCTCCAGCAGACGACGCACCAGGTAGGCCAGCAGGGTTTCGTGGGTACCTACCGGGGCATAAATACGGCACGGACGGTTCAGCTTGCCGTCGGCCACTTTACCGGTCACCTGCTCGTACAGCGGTTCACCCATGCCATGCAGACACTGGAACTCGTACTGGCCCGGATAGTAGTTCTGACCCGCCAGGCTGTAGATCGCCGCCAGGGTGTGGGCGTTGTGGGTGGCGAACTGCGGATAAATCAGGTTCGGCACGCCGAGCAGTTTTTTCGCGCAGGCGAGGTAAGAGACGTCGGTGTAGACCTTGCGGGTATAGACCGGATAGCCTTCCAGTCCTTCCATCTGGGCGCGTTTGATTTCGCTGTCCCAGTAGGCACCCTTCACCAGACGGATCATCAGGCGGCGACGGCTGCGGCTGGCCAGGTCAATCAGGTAGTCAATGACGAACGGGCAGCGTTTCTGGTAGGCCTGGATAACGAAACCAATCCCGTTCCAGCCCGCCAGCTCCGGCTCGAAGCACAGTTTTTCCAGCAGATCGAGGGAGATCTCCAGACGATCCGCCTCTTCGGCGTCGATGTTGATGCCGATGTCATACTGGCGCGCCAGCAGGGTCAGGGACTTCAGGCGCGGGTAGAGTTCTTCCATCACCCGGTCGTACTGCGCGCGGCTGTAGCGCGGGTGCAGAGCGGAAAGCTTGATAGAGATGCCTGGCCCTTCATAAATACCGCGACCGTTGGACGCTTTACCGATGGCGTGGATCGCCTGCTGGTAAGAGACCATGTAGGCCTGCGCGTCGGCGGCGGTCAGCGCCGCTTCGCCCAGCATGTCGTAGGAGTAGCGGAAGCCTTTGTCTTCCAGCTTGCGGGCGTTCGCCAGCGCTTCGGCAATGGTTTCCCCGGTGACGAACTGCTCGCCCATCAGGCGCATCGCCATGTCCACGCCCTTGCGGATCAGCGGCTCGCCGCTCTTGCCGATAATACGGTTCAGGGAGCGCGACAGGTTGGCTTCGTTATGGGTGGAGACCAGCTTGCCGGTAAACAGCAGGCCCCAGGTGGCGGCGTTCACAAACAGGGACGGGCTGCGGCCAATGTGGGAGTGCCAGTTGCCGTTGCTGATTTTGTCGCGGATAAGGGCATCGCGGGTGGCTTTATCCGGAATACGCAGCAGCGCTTCCGCCAGACACATCAGCGCCACGCCTTCCTGCGAGGAGAGGGAGAACTCCTGCAACAGACCCTGCACCATACCGGCGCGTCCGCTGGCGGTTTTCTGATTACGCAGCTTGTCGGCGAGCTGATACGCCAGGCTGTGCGCCTGAGCGGCAACGGCTTCCGGCAGGCGCGCCTGCTCCAGCAGCATCGGCACGGCGTCGGTTTCGGCACGGCGATAGGCGCCGGTAATGGCGGCGCGGCTGACGGACTGCGGCAGGATCTGCTCGGCAAATTCCAGGAACGGCTGGTGGTTCTCATCAGCGGCCGTCGCGGCCTCTTCGCCTTCGTTCGCAGCGCCCGCCAGCAGGGCAGGCAGCTCCGGCAGACCTTCTTCACTCTCCAGTCTTTCCAGATAGTTAAAAATCGCCTGCTTGATTAACCAGTGCGGCGTGCGGTCGATACGGGTCGCAGCGGTTTTAATCCGTTCGCGGGTAGCGTCATCCAGCTTAACCCCCATGGTAGTCATCCCCATGCCAAAACTCCTGTTGTTCTGTAATAGCGTTCTGTTGATAGCGTGAAATATCCACCATGTTGCAACTTTGTGCAACCGTGTTAAATGTGACCTGGTCTGCAAGCTGGAAAATGAATGGATTGTTAACGATTAGTTAGCTGTGAAAAAGAACGCGCGGCGGTTTCTGAGCCCAGTTTTTATGCGGTGCTTAACATTTTTTAAAGGTGCAACCCGTAAAAGCGTGAGCGAGTGCAACCTATAGGAAAGACGTATAAAACCAGGGATGAAATTCATGTAAATGCAGTGTTAAATCGTTTGTCAGTGGGATGCGTATACGGCAGGATAGCGCGCCCAACGGAAACACATACACACATCACTACGTTCCGGTGATGACATAACAAGGCAACCCGGACGGTTGTCGCTCGACATTTTGGAGAATTTGAATGGCTATTAGCACACCGATGCTGGTGACATTTCTCGTTTATATTTTTGGCATGATCCTGATAGGGTTTTTGGCATGGCGTTCCACTAAAAACTTTGACGACTACATCCTCGGCGGGCGCAGCTTAGGCCCGATGGTCACCGCGCTCTCAGCGGGCGCTTCCGACATGAGTGGCTGGCTGCTGATGGGGCTGCCGGGCGCGATTTTCATCTCCGGTATCTCCGAAAGCTGGATCGCCATCGGCCTGACCGTTGGCGCGTGGATTAACTGGAAGCTTGTAGCAGGCCGTCTGCGTGTGCATACCGAAGCCAACAACAACGCCCTGACGCTGCCGGATTACTTCACCGGACGCTTTGAAGATAACAGCCGCATATTGCGTATTATCTCTGCGGTGGTGATCCTGCTGTTCTTCACCATCTACTGTGCCTCCGGCATTGTGGCGGGCGCGCGCCTGTTCGAAAGCACCTTCGGCATGAGCTATGAAACGGCGCTGTGGGCCGGTGCGGCCGCGACCATCCTCTATACCTTCGTGGGTGGATTCCTGGCGGTAAGCTGGACCGATACCGTGCAGGCGAGTCTGATGATTTTCGCCCTGATCCTGACCCCGATAATTGTGATTTTTACCGTCGGCGGCTTTGGCGAATCGCTGGAAGTGATCAAGCAGAAGAGCATCGAAAACGTCGATATGCTGAAAGGGCTGAACTTCGTGGCCATCGTCTCCCTGATGGGATGGGGCCTGGGCTACTTCGGTCAGCCGCACATTCTGGCGCGCTTTATGGCGGCGGATTCTCACCACACCATCGTTCACGCGCGTCGCATCAGCATGACGTGGATGATCCTGTGTCTGGCGGGGGCGTGCGCGGTCGGTTTCTTCGGTATCGCCTACTTCAACAACAACCCGGCGCAGGCGGGCGCGGTGAACCAGAACGCCGAGCGCGTGTTCATCGAGCTGGCGCAGATCCTGTTCAACCCGTGGATTGCCGGTATCCTGCTCTCCGCGATCCTGGCGGCAGTCATGTCCACCCTGAGCTGTCAGCTGCTGGTGTGCTCCAGTGCCATCACCGAAGACCTCTACAAAGCGTTCCTGCGTAAGGGCGCGAGCCAGAAAGAGTTAGTGTGGGTAGGGCGTTTTATGGTGCTGCTGGTGGCGCTGGTGGCGATTGCGTTGGCGGCTAACCCGGAAAACCGCGTGCTGGGGCTGGTGAGCTACGCGTGGGCGGGCTTTGGCGCCGCATTTGGTCCGGTGGTGCTGTTCTCCGTTCTGTGGTCACGCATGACCCGCAACGGCGCGCTGGCGGGGATGATTATCGGTGCGGTTACCGTTATCGTCTGGAAACAGTTCGCGTGGCTGGGCCTGTACGAAATTATCCCGGGCTTCATCTTCGGCAGCCTCGGTATTGTGGTGTTTAGCCTGCTGGGTAAAGCGCCGTCTGCATCTATGCAGAAGCGCTTTGCGGAAGCGGATGCGCATTACCACTCAGCGCCGCCGTCTAAGCTCCAGGCTGAGTAATTTCCCCCTCACCCTAACCCTCTCCCCGGTGGGGAGAGGGGATAGTCCTTTCACCTATGTGAGTCTTCATCAATGAGAATTAAAACAGGGCTAATGGTGGCAGCATTCGTGATGCTGGCGGGCTGTAACGCACCCGCGCAGCATGCGGCGGTGGAAACCTGCAAAGCAGAAAATCAGATGCAGCAAACCACGCTCTATTTCGGCTTAAACCGTCCTGCCGGGGCGCAAATTACAGGCAACGAATGGCAGCAGTTTGTCGACCAGGACGTGACGCCGCGCTTTCGCGATGGCTTAACGGTGTTTGATGCCCGCGGTCAGTGGCTGGGCAACGACGGCAAGGTGGCGCGCGAGCCGAGCAAGGCGCTGATGCTGATCCACGGCAAAGACGCGCAGAGCGAGAAAAACATTGAGGCTTTACGCGGTATTTATAAATCCCGCTTCGCACAGGAGTCGGTGATGCGGGTCGACCAGCCGGTGTGCGTACAGTTTTAATAAAAAACGGCGGGAAATCCCGCCGTTGTTGTATCGTAGGCCCGTGTAAGCGAAGCGCCGCCGGGCATTAACCGCACAAAACTTACAACACCAACCCCGCAAAGCTCGCCGACAGCAAACTCACCAGCGTTGCCCCGTACACCAGGCGTAAACCAAACCGCGACACCACATTACCCTGTTGCTCGTTCAGGCCTTTTATTGCCCCCGCCACAATACCAATGGAGGCAAAGTTAGCGAACGACACCAGGAACACTGACAAAATCCCCAGTCCGCGCGGTGACATTTGGTGGGCTATTTTTTGCAGCTCGATCATCGCCACAAATTCATTCGCCACCAGTTTGGTTGCCATAATACTGCCCGCGCTTAAGGCATCGCTCAGCGGAATACCAATAAGCCACGCCAGCGGATAAAACACGTAACCCAGAATCTGCTGGAAGCTCAGGCCAAATACGCTGGAGAAGAGGGCATTAACGGCGCTAATAAGGGCGATAAAGCCTATCAGCATCGCCAGAATAATCATCGCCACCTTAAAACCGGCCAGAATATATTCGCCCAGCATTTCAAAGAAGCTCTGGGATTCATGCAGCTTTTCCAGTTTGATATCGGATTCGGCTTCCGGGCGGGCCGGGTTAATGACCGAAAGGATAATAAAGGTGCTGAACATGTTCAGGATCAGTGCCGCGACGACAAATCTGGCGTCGAGCATGGTCATATAGGCACCGACAATCGACAGCGAAACCGTCGACATCGCCGTTGCAGCCATCGTAAACAGGCGGCGTGAGGAGAGATCGCCCAACACGCCCTTGTAGGCAATGAAGTTTTCAGACTGACCGAGTATCAGTGAGCTCACCGCGTTAAAGGATTCCAGCTTGCCCATGCCGTTCAGTTTTGACAGCAGCGTCCCGATAACCCGAATAAAGATCGGCAGAATACGCCAGTGCTGCAGAATACCAATCAGCGCCGAGATAAAAATAATGGGGCAGAGCACGCCAAGGAAAATGAACGCCAGCCCTTTTTCACCCATCCCGCCAAAGACAAAATTCGTCCCTTCGGCAGCGAATTTAAGCAGTGATTCAAAGAAACCGGAGACATGTTTAATAATGAACAGGCCGCTTTCTGCATGCAGAAAAAAGAATGCCAGCGCGATTTCAATCACGATCAGCTGTAAAACGAAACGAATGCGAATTTTTCGGCGGTCGAAACTCACCAGCCAGGCAAGCGCAAGAATAATCACCAGCGCCAGCAGGAAATGGACAATTTTAAACATGGTTTATTTTCAGTTGGTTTTCGAGGCGGACATTTAGCCACAGCCCCGGTTAACCGTAAATGGGCATTTTCGTTATACCTTATAAACGCAACGGTTACTCAGGCAATTATTATTCCGCAATGCGTTTACATCTGGTCATCAAAACTCCACATATTTCGCTTGTTTTTCTTGTAGCCGTAATGATAATCACTATCACAAGAATTTACCTTTCTTTGCATCAGTTGACCGCGATAAACATTTAAGGTGTCTGCATGTTTGTTCCTTTTCTCATTATGTTACGTGAAGGCCTTGAAGCGGCCCTGATTGTTAGCCTTATCGCCAGTTATCTGAAGCGCACCCAGCGTGGACGCTGGATCGGCGTGATGTGGGTTGGCGTCTTCCTGGCCGCGGCGCTCTGCCTGGGGCTGGGTATTCTTATCAACGAAACCACCGGTGAATTTCCTCAGAAAGAGCAAGAGCTTTTTGAAGGCATTGTTGCCGTAATAGCGGTGGTGATCCTCACCTGGATGGTGTTCTGGATGCGCAAGGTCTCCCGTAACGTGAAGGTACAGCTGGAGCAGGCGGTGGATAACGCCCTGCAAAAAGGCAACCACCACGGCTGGGCGCTGATCATGATGGTTTTTTTCGCCGTGGCGCGTGAAGGCCTGGAGTCAGTGTTCTTCCTGCTCGCGGCTTTTCAGCAGGACGTGGGCATCTGGCCGCCGCTGGGCGCGATGCTTGGGCTGGCCACGGCGGTTGTGCTTGGCTTCCTGCTCTACTGGGGCGGCATTCGTCTTAACCTGGGCGCGTTCTTCAAGTGGACCAGCCTGTTTATTTTGCTGGTGGCCGCGGGGCTGGCGGCAGGGGCGATCCGCGCCTTCCATGAAGCGGGCCTGTGGAACCAGTTCCAGGACGTGGCGTTTGATCTTAGTAACGTTCTCTCCACCCACTCACTGACCGGCACGCTCCTTGAAGGTATCTTCGGCTATCAGGAAACGCCGAGCGTCAGCGAGGTGGCGATGTACTTTATCTATCTTATTCCGGCGCTGGTGCTGTTCTTCATGCCATCGCGCCCCAGCGCTCAGCCGTCGCGTACTGCGCCGTGAAGCGCTTTGTTTAGTTACAACATACTTTAAAGGGAAGAGACATGGCTATTCAATTCCGTCGTAGCGCGTTACAGGTTGGTGTGGCAGCGCTGTTCGCGTCTGCCTTCGCCGCTCAGGCAGCAGATATTCCGCAGGTAAAAGTCACCGTCAACGATAAACAGTGCGAGCCGATGACCATCACGGTTAACAGCGGTAAAACCCAGTTTATTATTCAGAACCACAGCCAGAAGGCGCTGGAGTGGGAGATCCTGAAAGGCGTGATGGTGGTAGAAGAGCGTGAAAATATCGCGCCTGGCTTCAGCCAGAAAATGACCGCTAATCTTCAGCCGGGGGAATATGACATGACCTGCGGCCTGCTGACTAACCCGAAAGGTAAGCTGATCGTCAAAGGCGCAGCGACGGCGGACGGGGCCAAAGGCACCGCGCTGCTGAGCCTCGGCGACGCCATTACCGCCTATAAAGCCTACGTCACCAAAGAGACGGCTGACCTGGTGGCAGGCACCAAAGCCTTTACCGACGCGGTGAAAGCGGGCGATATCGAAAAAGCGAAATCTCTGTATGCGCCTACACGTCAGCACTACGAGCGCATCGAGCCGATTGCCGAGCTGTTCTCTGACCTCGATGGCAGCATTGACGCCCGCGAAGATGACTACGAGCAGAAGGCCGCCGATCCGAAATTCACCGGCTTCCACCGCCTGGAAAAAGCCCTGTTTGGCGATAGCTCCACCAAAGGGATGGAAAAATACGCCGATCAGCTCAACAGCGACGTGCTGGAGCTGCAAAAACGCATCAGCGAGCTGGCCTTCCCGCCGTCGAAAGTGGTGGGTGGTGCTGCGGGTCTGATTGAAGAAGTGGCCGCGAGCAAAATCAGCGGCGAAGAAGATCGCTACAGCCACACCGACCTGTGGGACTTCCAGGCAAACGTCGACGGCGCACAGAAAATTGTCGATCTGCTGCGGCCCCAGCTGCAAAAAGAGAACGGCGAACTGCTGGCGAAAGTGGATGCAAACTTTAAGAAAGTTGACGCCATCCTGGCGAAATACCGTACCAAAGACGGGTTCGAAACCTACGACAAGCTGACCGATGCTGACCGTAACGCGCTGAAAGGCCCGATTACGACGCTGGCGGAAGATCTCTCCCTGCTGCGTGGCGTTCTGGGTCTGGACTAAGCGATGAACAAGCATGATGAGTACGACGTGGCGGAACCTTCCCGACGTCGGTTGTTAAAAGGGGTAGGGGCGCTGGGCGGCGCGTTTGCCCTGGCGGGCGGCTGTCCGGTGGCGCATGCGGCAAAACCGCAAAGTGCCCCCGGCACGCTCTCCCCGGATGCGCGTATGGAAACGCAGCCGTTTTATGGTGAGCACCAGGCAGGAATCTTGACGCCGCAGCAGGCCTCGATGATGCTGGTGGCTTTCGATTCGCTGGCGAGTGATAAGGCTGACCTTGAGCGTCTGTTCAGGCTGTTGACCACGCGCATTGCCTTCCTTACGGCGGGCGGTCCGGCACCGGAAACACCGAATCCGCGCCTGCCGCCGATGGATTCCGGGATCCTCGGGGCGTTTATCGCTCCCGATAATCTGACCATCACCGTGTCGGTGGGGGAATCGCTGTTTGATGATCGCTACGGTCTGGCGAAGCAGAAGCCGAAAGCGCTGCAAAAAATGACGCGATTCCCGAATGACTCTCTCGACGCGGCGTTGTGCCACGGCGATCTGCTGTTGCAGATCTGCGCCAATACCCAGGATACGGTGATCCACGCCCTGCGCGATATCATCAAGCACACCCCGGATCTGCTTAGCGTGCGCTGGAAGCGGGAAGGTTTTATCTCTGACCACGCCGCGCGCAGTAAAGGGAAAGAGACGCCGGTCAACCTGCTGGGCTTCAAAGACGGTACCGCCAACCCGGACAGCAGCAATACCGTGTTGATGAAAAACGTGCTCTGGGTGACGGCGGATCAGGGCGAACCGGCCTGGGCGGTGGGTGGCAGCTATCAGGCGGTGCGTATCATTCAGTTCCACGTGGAGTTCTGGGACCGCACGCCGCTGAAAGAGCAGCAGACGATCTTCGGCCGCGATAAGCAAACCGGCGCACCGCTCGGCATGAAGGACGAGCACGATGAACCCGACTACGCCCGCGATCCGAACGGAGATGTCATCGCGCTGGACAGCCATATTCGTCTCGCCAATCCTCGCACCAAAGAGACCCAGTCCAGCCTGATGATGCGCAGGGGCTACAGCTACTCGTTGGGGGTGACCAATTCCGGTCAGCTTGATATGGGACTGCTGTTTGTCTGCTATCAGCACGATCTGGAGAAAGGGTTCCTCACCGTGCAGAAGCGGCTCAACGGCGAAGCGCTGGAGGAGTACATCAAGCCCATCGGCGGCGGCTATTTCTTTGCCCTGCCCGGCGCGCGTGACGCGAAGACCTGGCTCGCTCAGGGTCTGATAGAAGCCTGATAATCGTCCCTGCGACAGTTCGCGGGGACATTATTTTTCCATATGACTATCTTGTTGTTATATTTCTGTAATATTCATATATGAGACTGATTCCGCTGCAGGAGCAGTCTTAAAGGTTGCATCTAGGTAAAATAAATGTTGCATTTATGATAATTCCTGATGTACTTAAGATAAGACAGCGGTAGTTCCCGGCAGTGATACTGACTCACTATGGAGATCGCGAATGGTTGCGTCCTGTACTGGACAAGGTAAACACATCAACCGCAGCACCCGGCGCGGAGGCTCAGACTCCGGCAGCGATTTCCTCACCACAAAATTCTCCCCTCCACCTCCAAATACGATTTCTACCGACGTGCATAACGGTGCGCGTAGCCGTTCTGTATCGTCATCCGGTAATGCAAGCAATGGCTTACAAGGAAGCCAACCCTCTGATGTTCGTGCGCATAATCGTGCCGATGCTGGCGCGTGTGATGAATACCAACAACTCAAGGTGCTATCCATGGGAAGACAGAAAGCAGTGATCAAAGCTCGTCGCGAAGCAAAACGTGTGCTGAGACGGGATTCACGTAGCCATAAACAGCGTGAAGAAGAATCGGTCACCTCGCTTGTGCAGATGAGCGGCGTAGAATCCATTGGCATGGCGCGGGACAGCCGCGATGCATCGCCAATAGTGGCGCGGAATGAAGCTCAGGCGCACTACCTGAATGCTATCGAGAGTAAACAGCTCATCTTTGCAACCGGGGAAGCCGGATGCGGGAAAACCTGGATCAGTGCCGCCAAAGCGGCGGAGGCGCTGATTCATAAGGACGTGGAAAGGATCATCGTTACCCGTCCGGTACTGCAAGCGGATGAAGATCTGGGCTTCCTGCCTGGCGATATTTCTGAGAAGTTTGCCCCGTACTTCAGGCCCGTCTATGACGTGCTGGTGAAGCGGTTGGGCGCTTCCTTTATGCAGTACTGCCTGCGACCAGAGATTGGCAAGGTGGAAATCGCGCCGTTCGCCTATATGCGCGGACGTACATTTGAAAATGCGGTCGTTATTCTTGACGAGGCTCAGAACGTGACCGCTGCGCAAATGAAGATGTTTTTAACGCGCCTCGGGGAGAACGTGACGGTTATCGTCAACGGCGATATTACCCAGTGTGACCTGCCGTCGGGCGTGAAGTCTGGCCTGAGCGATGCCATGTCACGTTTTGAGGAAGATGAGATGATAGGGGTGGTCCGCTTCACAAAAGAGGACTGCGTCCGCTCAGCGCTGTGTCAACGAACGCTGGAAGTGTACTCCGACTAAGATCATTTCACATTTTAAGTCATTTCTTCCCGGCGTCATGCCGGGAAGCTTCTTTTATTCCCTCTGTTCGCATGGCTTTTTTTAAATCATATTTATTTCCTATAGCATTCAACGGGATTTACGCACCGTTTTGCGGTAATAATAATATTACTGTTAATTTGCCGCGAACGCTTTTTATAAAGGTCGCAAAAATGTGATATGTATTTACAATACCCACAAAATACCTGTGAATATAATGATCGCGCTAATTGTTAGGTGAAAATTAAACGTGAATGTTGTCACAGAACATGACTAAGCAGTAAAAATTAAGTTGGTGTCTTTTGGGTAATTATCTATGTTTCGTACTTGTTCAAATTAAATTCTAAGAAGAAACACACCAGGGGATCGTTTCCTCTGGAACATCACGCTGAGGGTCATACATGAACGAACTGGTTAGTGCAATTAACGGTGTTATCTGGAGCCCTGCGTTAATATTTTTATGTCTGGGTGTCGGTCTCTATTTCTCACTGCGTAGTCGTTTTCTGCAATTACGTCATATAAAACATATGATTACCCTGATGTTTCAGGGCGGGGCTACCGATGCCGGCGTATCATCGTTTCAGGCGTTGACGATGACGCTGGCGGGCCGCGTAGGGACAGGGAATATCGCCGGTGTGGCGACCGCCATTACCTTTGGTGGCCCCGGTGCGCTTTTCTGGATGTGGGTAGTGGCATTTTTAGGCGCCAGCTCTGCTTTTGTTGAATCCACGTTAGGTCAGGTTTATAAAGAAAAAATTAACGGCGAATATCGTGGGGGACCTGCCTTTTATATTGAAAAAGGGTTGGGGGTGAAGTGGTACGCATGGTTATTTGCTATTGTGACCATTTTCTCCTGCGGTTTATTACTTCCGGGCGTACAGGCAAACTCAATTGCCGCCAGCCTGGATATTGCCTTCGGTCTTAACCCAAACGTTACGGCGGCAATACTGGCTGTACTGTTAAGCTTCATTATTTTCGGTGGTGTAAAAAGGATCGCCAGCTTTAGCAGTATGGTCGTTCCGTTTATGGCGCTCGGCTATATTATTGTTGCCTGCGTTATTATCGCGATCAATATTGAAAAACTGCCTGCTGTTATCCTGCTGATCTGGAAAAGTGCTTTTGGCCTTGAAGCGGGATTTGGCGCTATTCTGGGCCAGGCTATCATGTGGGGCGTTAAACGCGGCGTCTATTCCAACGAGGCGGCGCAGGGCACCGGGCCACATGCATCCTCGGCAGCAGCCGTAAGTCATCCGGTGAAACAAGGGCTGGTTCAGGCGTTCTCCGTATATATCGACACGCTGTTTGTCTGCTCCGCGACCGGGTTTATGCTGTTGATCACCGGGCTTTATAATGTTCAGGGCGTCGACGGCGCAGCCCTTTATACCGGTATTGCAGGCGTGGCGGCGGGTCCTGGCTATGTGCAGACAGCGATGGAAAGTATGATGCCGGGCTTTGGTAATTACTTTGTCGCCATCGCGCTATTCTTCTTTGCCTTCACCACCATCATTGCCTATTACTATATCGCTGAAACCAATATCGCCTACATCAACCGTAAAATTCACCGTCCGTGGCTGACATTCCTGCTTAAATTATGTCTGATGGCTTCCACGGTATATGGCACAATCCGCACCGCGGATCTGGCATGGGGATTAGGGGATATCGGGGTAGGGCTGATGGCCTGGCTCAACATTATTGCCATTGTCCTCTTGCATAAAAAAGCCTTTGCCAGCCTGAAGGATTATGAAACCCAGAATGCGCAGGGAATTGATCCACAGTTTGATCCGGTTCGGCTTGGGATTAAAAATGCGGATTACTGGCTGGGGGAGCGCAGAGATGAAGAGGGGGGATTGCCGGGGCAGGTTTCTTCTCCTGAAGGAAAGCAGCCGGCGGGGAAGTTGAATAACTGAGGAATAGTTTAAAACGGGCCCGTGCTTATGCGCGGGCTTTTTTTATGGGTGAGGCGGTATCACCCGCACCGGCGGGGATTGACTCGCTTCGCTCTCAGTCTGTCCAACTGGCTGCGCCAGTTGTCGAACCCCGGTCGGGGGTTCTCATCCCCCCGCAGACGTGCAACATGCGAAAAAAAAGCCCGCATTTTCATGCGAGCTCTTCTTAAAATATGGCGGTGAGGGGGGGATTCGAACCCCCGATACGTTGCCGTATACACACTTTCCAGGCGTGCTCCTTCAGCCACTCGGACACCTCACCATATTGTTTTGCTGCCTGACCGCTTGGGGGGCAACGGGGCGCTACTATAGGGAGTTGCGCGAAAGCGGTCAAGCAGATTTTCTGCATTCGTGCCTGTTCGGTTAAGCCTTAATCAGCTTATGGCGCACCGCGCAGGATCAACGCTGCGAATCGAGCACTTCGCTGTTTTTCACAACGTCCTGCGCTTTGCTGTAACTTTCGATCAGCAGCTGGTAGGCAGGGAAGATGTGTGTGTACACCTCTGCCCATTCTCCCGCATCTTCACGGTTCCACGTGCGCTGGATCTCTGAGGCCACTGCCGCTGTGTCCATCGGTACCACGCCTGCCTGCACCACGCGCGCCAGGGTGATCTCTTGCGCCATTTTGCTGTAGGTGCCGGAGGCATCAATCACCGCAAACACTTTATATCCGTCCGCCACCGCGCTGATGGACGGGAAGGCCATGCAAACGCTGGTAATCGTCCCCGCGATAATCAGCGTTTTGCGTCCGGTGGCTTTCACCGCCGCCACGAACTCAGGATTATCCCAGGCGTTGATCTCACCCTTGCGTGCCACATACTGTGCGTGCGGCGCATTGGCGTGGATCTCCGGGATAAGCGGGCCGTTCGGTCCCTGTGGAACCGACGCCGTGGTGATCACCGGGATCTTCGCCAGCGAGGCGATCTTTGCCAGCGCTGCTGCACGAGCGCGCAGCTCAGGCATTGGCATGTCTCCAACAGTCTGGAACAATCCGCTCTGGTGATCGATAAGCAGCATAACGGCATCATTGACGTCAATAACGGGACGTGCACCGTTGAAGTTTGCAGGGGTAGACATAATGCGCTCCTTTATTACGTTTAGATTTGGCCAAAGCGGCCGGAGTTGAAATCGCGAATAGCTTCGGCGATTTCGGTTTTACTGTTCATCACAAACGGGCCATAGCCCACGATGGGTTCATTCAGTGGCTCCCCGGCCATCAGCAACACTTTGGCATCGCTGCTGGCTTCGAGATGCAGCTTGTCGCCGCTATGACTCAGCACGACCAGCTGCGCCTCACCCGCAGGCGTGGTGCCGTTCACTGTCACGCTGCCCTCAACAACAACCAGCGCCGTGCTCCAGCCTTCGGGCTGATTGAGCGTCAGGTGGCTGCCCTGGTGCAGCGCGAGATCCCATACGTTAAGCGGTGAGAAGGTATGCGCCGGGCCGGTTACCTCTCCAAAGCGGCCAGCAATCACGCGCATTGTTCCGCTGTTATCCGGCAGGGTGACCACCGGGATATCCGCCTGAGTGATGCTCTGGTAGCCAGGTGTCGCCATTTTGTCTTTGGCGGGCAGGTTGACCCACAGCTGCATCATTTTCAGTTCACCGCCTTTCTGCGAGAACGCGCTGGAGTGGAACTCCTCGTGCAAAATGCCTGCGCCTGCCGTCATCCACTGCACATCGCCTGGACCAATAACGCCGCCTCTGCCGGTGGAATCACGGTGCTCAACTTCGCCTGAGTAGACGATGGTCACCGTTTCAAAACCGCGATGAGGATGCTCGCCCACGCCGCGTTTTGCGCCATCCGCCGGGAAGGTATGTGGTCCGGCGTAGTCAAGCAGCAGGAACGGGCTCAGCGGTTCGCCGTGCGTCTGGTAAGAAAACATCGAACGAACCGGAAAACCATCACCGACCCAGTGCGGACGAGGTGCGGTATACACGCCTGTTACGTTTTTCATGATTAACTCCTGATGTCCTGTTGATGTAATTAGCTTATATTCAAGGTTAATATCCCGGTAGATAGCAAAAATGACATTCACTGTTCCTTAAATGGAACAATGGGGGCGTATGCAGGATCTCAATGATTTCGTATGGTTTGTGAAGGTGGTGGAGCATGGCGGCTTTGCGGCAGCGGGGCGGGCGCTCGATCAGCCAAAGTCGAAACTGAGCCGTCGGATTGCGCAGCTGGAAGAACGCCTGGGTGTTCGGTTGATACAACGTACTACGCGGCAGTTTGCGGTGACTGAAGTGGGGCAGACGTTCTTTCAGCACTGTAAAGCCATGCTGGTGGAGGCTGAAGCTGCGGAGGAGGCGGTGGCTGCTTTACAGGCTGAGCCGCGCGGTATGGTCAGGATCACTTGCCCCGTAACCCTACTGCACGTTCACGTGGGGCCCATGCTGGCGAGGTTTATGGCGCGCTATCCGGGAATTAACCTCCAGCTTGAAGCCACCAACCGCCGGGTCGATCTGGTGGGGGAGGGGGTGGATGTGGCGATCCGCGTTCGTCCGCGCCCGTTTGATGACAGCGATTTGGTATTAAGGGTGCTGGCGGACAGGGGACACTGCCTGGTTGCCGGGCCGACACTGATTGAACGGATGGGCAACCCGGCGATGCCCTCTGAACTCAGCGAATGGCCGGGTTTAAGTATGGGCGCTGGTAAACACCTGCATAAATGGGAGCTGAGCGGGCCGGAGGGGGCGAAAGCAGACATTCACTTCACGCCGCGCCTGGTGACTACCGATATGCTGGCGCTGCGGGAGGCAGCGATGGCGGGCGTGGGCGTGGTACAGTTGCCCATTTTGATGGTGAAGGATCAGCTGGCTTCAGGTGAGCTTGTTCGGGTGCTGAATGCCTGGGAACCCAGAAGGGAAGTGATCCATGCGGTGTATCCTTCCCGGCGCGGTTTACTGCCGTCGGTCAGGACGCTGGTGGATTTTCTGACCGAAGAGTATGCAAAGATGGTTGAGGACTAGCTTTTCGTAGGTCGGGTAAGCGTAGCGCCACCCGACATAAAGAGCGCAGGGAGCGAATAGAATATAAAAGAAAAAAGCCCGCATTTTCATGCGAGCTCTTCTTCAAATATGGCGGTGAGGGGGGGATTGACTCGCTTCGCTCGCCCTTCGGGCAGCCTGTTCGCTACGCTCTCAGTCTGTCCAACTGGCTGCGCCAGTTGTCGAACCCCGGTCGGGGGTTCTCATCCCCCCCTTGCAGAGAATATAAAAGAAAAAAGCCCGTACTTTCGTACGAGCTCTCGTCTTGAATATGGCGGTGAGGGGGGGATTCGAACCCCCGATACGTTGCCGTATACACACTTTCCAGGCGTGCTCCTTCAGCCACTCGGACACCTCACCATATTGTCATCCCGTTGTTGTCGGGACGGGCGCTAATGTAAGGAAAAGCCGTACTGCCGTCAACCCACTTTTTCAGTAATTTAGCGTGTTTAGACAAACTTCAGTCAACCTGATTTCGAAATGTGCGAAAAGCGCCTCTTTTATCAGCAACGCGGTTTAGCGAGAAATTTGTTATGCTGACAAGCCAGTTGAAAATGAAAATAAAACAGCGCACTAAAAGGCAATGACTATGGATATTATCTTCTATCACCCCACTTTTGATACGGCTTACTGGATTAAGGCGCTCACGGCGGCACTGCCTGGCGCACGCGTTCGCGAATGGAAACAGGGCGATAATGAACATGCCGACTACGCGCTGGTCTGGCATCCCCCGGTCGAAATGCTACAGGGACGCCGTTTAAAGGCGGTGTTTGCTCTTGGTGCGGGGGTGGATTCCATTCTCAGTAAGCTGAAGGCACACCCTGAAATGCTGCCGGAAGATATTCCCCTGTTTCGTCTGGAAGATACCGGTATGGGGGAGCAGATGCAGGAATACGCCGTAAGCCAGGTGCTGCACTGGTTCCGCCGCTTCGACGATTATCAGGCGTTTAAACAGCAATCCCACTGGGAACCTCTCCCGGATTATCAGCGTGAAGATTTCACCATCGGCATCCTCGGAGCGGGTGTGCTGGGTTCGAAAGTCGCCGAAGCGCTCGCCCCGTGGGGCTTCCCACTGCGCTGCTGGAGCCGGAGCCGTAAGGATTATCCGGGCGTCGAGAGCTTTGCCGGAACGGACGAACTCCCGGCGTTCCTGAAAGGGACACGCGTTCTCATTAACCTGCTGCCGAATACGGCGGAAACGGTCGGCATTATCAATGGCACGCTCCTCAACAAGTTGGCAGAAGATAGCTACTTAATGAACCTGGCGCGCGGGGTACACGTTGTGGAAGACGATCTGCTGAAAGCGCTGGATAGCGGTAAACTGAAAGGTGCAATGCTGGATGTGTATAGCCGCGAACCGCTGCCGACAGACAGCCCGCTTTGGGCACATCCGCGCGTGGCGATGACGCCCCATATTGCGGCCGTGACGCGACCGGCGGAGGCCGTGGCGTATATCTCGCATACCATCAGCGAAATAGAGAAGGGCAACGCGGTGACCGGACAGGTCGACAGACAGCGAGGCTACTGAGAGAAACCCGGCGTTCGCCGGGTTTTTGCTAATATTCGCCGCTGATAACTGCTATCCTTTGGAAAAACCGCAGAGGAGAGAAAGATGTATCCCGTTGACCTGCATATGCACACCGTCGCCAGTACCCACGCTTACAGTAACCTCCATGATTATATCGCTCAGGCGAAGCTGAAAGGCATCAAACTGTTTGCGATAACCGATCACGGTCCGGATATGGCGGATGCGCCGCACTACTGGCATTTTGTGAATATGCGTATCTGGCCACGTCTGGTTGACGGTATCGGGATACTGCGAGGCATCGAAGCGAACATCAAAAATACCGACGGTGAAATTGACTGCACCGGCCCGATGCTGACCTCGTTAGATCTGATCCTCGCCGGCTTCCACGAGCCGGTCTTTGCGCCCCAGGATAAAGAGACCAACACCGCGGCGATGATTGCCACCATTGCCAGCGGCAATGTGCACATTATCAGCCACCCGGGAAATCCGAAATACCCGATCGATATTCAGGCCGTGGCACAGGCCGCAGCGAAGCACCGCGTGGCGCTGGAGATCAACAACTCCTCGTTCGTGCATTCGCGTAAGGGCAGTGAGGCCAACTGCCGCGACGTTGCGGCGGCCGTGCGTGACGCAGGCGGAATGGTGGCGCTGGGCTCTGATTCACACACGGCCTTCACGCTGGGTGATTTCAGCGAGTGCATGAAAATATTGCGGGACGTGAATTTCCCGGAAGAACAGATCCTGAACGTCACGCCGCGTCGTATGCTCGACTTCCTTGAGTCGCGCGGCATGGCGCCGATTGATGAATTTGCCGATCTTTAATTAATAACGGAATAAAAACATGAATGAGTTTTCCATCCTTTGCCGCGTGCTGGGCACCTTATATTACCGCCAGCCGCAGGATCCGCTGCTGGTTCCGCTGTTTACCCTGATTCGTGAAGGTAAACTGGCGCAGAGCTGGCCGCTGGAACAGGATGAGTTGCTGGAACGCTTGCAAAAAAGTTGCGATATGCAGCAGATTTCAACGGATTACAACGCGCTGTTCGTGGGGGAAGAGTGTCGCGTGTCGCCGTATCGTTCTGCCTGGCAGGAAGGTGCGACCGAAGCGGAAGTTCGGGCGTTTCTTTCAGAACGCGGCATGCCGCTGACGGATATGCCTGCCGATCATATCGGTACCCTGTTGCTGGCGGCCTCATGGATTGAAGATAAAGCAGGTGATGATGAGAATGAGGCGATTGAAACCCTGTTCGAAATGTATCTGCTCCCGTGGGTCGGAACCTTCCTGGGTAAAGTTGAAGCCCACGCCACCTCTCCGTTCTGGAGAACGCTGGCTCCGCTGACGCGTGACGCTATCGCTGCCATGTGGGATGAGCTGGAAGAAGAGAGTGAAGAGTGATTTAAATCACAAAAATCCTGCAACGATACATTTCAACTTGCACGTAACGTGCTTCTGATCTCATTTCTTGGGTGCGCATCTGCTAAGATGCGCACCATGAACATATTACTTTATATTGCAATCACGACTGGCATCCTCTCCGGCTTCTGGGGTTGGGTGGCGGTATCTCTCGGTTTGTTGAGCTGGGCCGGTTTTCTTGGCTGCACGGCCTATTTCGCCTGTCCGCAGGGTGGTTTTAAAGGGCTCTTTATTTCAGGCAGCACGTTACTGAGTGGCGTGGTCTGGGCGCTGATCATTATGAAGGGCAGCGCGCTGGCGCCGCATGTGGAAATCCTGGGGTACGTCATGACTGGTATTGTGGCTTTCCTGATGTGCGTTCAGGCAAAACATCTGCTGTTGTCCTTTGTGCCCGGCACGTTCATGGGTGCCTGCGCGACCTTTGCAGGCCAGGGGGACTGGAAGCTGGTGGTCCCTTCGCTCATGCTGGGATTACTGTTTGGCTACGCTATGAAGAACAGCGGTCTCTGGCTTGCAGCCCGACGCGAGAAGAGCCAGAACGTTCCTGTGGTAAGTAAATAAAAAAAAGGCGAGACGAAAATCTCGCCTTTTTATACGCCGCCAATCATGACTCCGGCGGAACCGACATCTCACGGTATTTCACCAGCACCGCATTACTCACGTCACTTTTATTCTGAAGATCCCACAAGCCGCGATCGATGCCGTCATTAATCAGGAAAATCACCCCGGTTTCGATGGCCGACATCAGACATAGCATGACCGGCTCGTTAGAGGTATAGCCAATTTCAGCCTCCAGCAAACGCTGGTAGTCGATAAAGCGGAATACCCCCGCCTGCACTTCATATGAGAGAATCGTTTTGCTGGTGGTCACGGAGGATAAAATTTCACCCGTGCTCACGTTAACCACGCGCAGGTTGACGGCAATCTGATCCAGCTGATACTGCGTGTCGGCCCCGATACCAAAGTAACGGGCACCCGCGCCGCCCGATTTCACGTTACTTTCGTAGCCGATAATCGAGCCTTCCACCATGATAATGGCTGCGGTGAGAGACTGTAGCGGCATGCGGTTATTGACGCCAACGGTACCATTCTCCTGTGCAGCACGAATGATCTTTCGTTCGTTAAGCAGGTTTTGCAGCCCCTGGCGTTCCAGCGGGATAAACCAGCGCGAATCTTTCAGGGCGGTAACCAGCATCGCGGTGGCGCTCTGCGGTACGGCCGTGGAGAAGTTACTGGCCGGATACGGTTTGAACTGGCCCGTCTCATCCTGAATGTTATAGACCGAGACGAATATCTTCCCGGTAGGGCCCGGCAGATGCGTCAGGTCCCGATAGCTCTGGGCACGGGGCATTAGGGTGGGTTTAGCGGCTTCTTTTGGCGGGGCAGTTAAACAACCGCTTAATAAGCACACTGCAACTAAAATAAAAAAGCGCTGCATAATAATTGTCCTTATTTCGGGGTTGTTTAGAAATCAGTTGAACTGGTCTGCAAACCGGAAACCTGGATTGTCGACGTCTTACCGGTTTTTCGGTCTGTCACATTTAACTGAAGCTGCCCGTCTTTATTGGCAATATCGACGATAAAGTCGTTAGTGACCATCCGGCCGGGTTTTCCGGTATTAATGTTGGTTAATAAGCCACCTAATATTTGCGACTGGATGGCCTGAGTAAAATTATCCAGAGCTGACGGGGTCTCGATACCGAAATCATCGTCATAGCTGGGGTCTTTATAGGAGTTTTGAGCCTGCGCCTGGTTAAGCATAAAGGCTCCGTTATTTGGGTTGCCGCCAAAATTAGGGTTGCGGAACTGGAATGTCATATTTCCGGCCCAACTCAACGGCGCAATGAGCATTAACGAAATCACTGTGTGTGCGAGACGCATTACAGCCTCCGAAATAGGTGTCGTTGCTAGAACTCATCTTTTGCTAAATCGCCTGTGCTCAAAAGGGCTTTATCTAACTGTAGGCGGTTAATAGCTTCTTCGGTTTGTGCCAGTGCGAAAGCGACGTTCTGATCGAAGTCTCTTTTCGTTGGGAATAAAAAAGTCTGGTAAATAACGTCCTGATTAGCGGTTATTGTGATCCAGCTTCCCCACCGCGCACTGGGCCGTTCGTTGATGGTTAAATTACCCGGATAATCGCTTTCCCACTTATCGCTGAAGGCACGATAAAAATCGTGTCCGACAGAGGTGACGGTGTGGTCGGTCAACAGTCCAGGAACTTCCACCTCAACAGCCTGAAGGTTTCCGGCAGCAAGCATAATGCCTGCGGCGGCAATCCAACTTAGGGTGCGTTTCATGCTATTAACGCCTGAGGTTATCGTTTGCCCACGACACCGCCTGCGTGCGATTTTTAACAGCTATCTTTTTGAAAAGATTATAAAGATGCGTCTTAACCGTATTTTCGCTGATAAATAACGAACGGGCGATTTCAATATTTGAAGCACCAATACGCAGTTTGTTCAGGATCTCTTTCTCACGGTGCGTCAGAAGGGCCGATTCCGAACTGTTATAGCGATAATTTCCGGAGTGGGTAATGAGGTAGCTGGCCAGTTTTTGCGAGAAATAACACTCCCCCCGCAATATGCCCTGCAAACCCTCCACGACACGGTTTTCTTCTTCTGTAACGTAAAACACGCCGTTAATATGCGGCCAGCTCTCAATTTCGCGGAAAGGATACTCATCAGGCGTATTCAATAACAACACGCGGATATTATTGTTTTTCCTGCTTAAATTATCTTGCCAGTAATGGATCAGTTTTTTATCCGCTTCCATCATATCGAGAAGAATGATGCTGCCAGGAGCGATATCATCAAAAGAACGTTGAATGTTATGAAGTTTCCCGTTAAGTGACAGGCATTGTTTTAAATGCTGCAATAACGCTGTCGCTTGTAAGGAAGGTTTTGTGATCAACAATAATGTATGACCGGGTAAGCTATGGACTTCATTAAACATGATGAAACCCCACGTTATTTATGACACCCGGCAGTTGCCCTCGTTTTATTGAAAAGGGCACCAGAAGTACTGCAGGTGTGGCACTGCTGTGTGTAGTTAAAAAACCTTCCTCCAAAGGAGGCGGTAAAATTAAAAACAAATAACGTACTGCTGTTTTCAATCTAGCTATTGCAAACTTTAAAGCAAGTGTTAATCGTGTAACAGAATGTAAAATTCGATATTTATTTGTGTATTTTGCAGGGTTAATAGATTTTAAGATAAGGGGAAAGTTGTACAGGTGTATAAACGTGCACAGATTTTAAAAACCATACGGTATATTATAATGAATTGTAT
>NZ_JADBPZ010000017.1:0-112805 GCF_014893445.1 Enterobacter cloacae complex sp. P29RS
TTTCGTCCGAGGACGTTAAGAATCCATGTCACTTTGAGTGCCCACACAGATTGTCTGATAAATTGTTAAAGAGCAGTTGCAACGCGGCTTTCAGCTCATCGTTGCGAGGTCCCGTATATTACGTTTTCCTCATTCAGAGTCAAGCAATTATTTTCACTTTTCTCTGTTGGTGTTCATCTCTGAACCCCGCTGTCCCGGCGGCTTGCAAGCCGTTGTTCCGTGTCAGTGGAGGCGCATTATAGGGAGTTCTCAGACGTTGACAACCCCTCTTTGAAAAAAAACGTTCAACCGTCTCTTTTTTGCTCAAAACCGTGCTACAGCGCCAGTTTTTCGAGCGTTTCAAAGCCATAACGACGTAAAACGGGCAAAAGTTGTTCGGTTTCTTTTGTTATCGCCATACAAAAAGCGATGTTCGCATCAGCGGATTTCGCATCCGGCGCCTCGTGTTCCAGCAACCAGGCCGTCCGACGCGCAATCGCAGCACCGGAATCCACCAGCCGGGTCCCTTCAGGCAGAACCTTTAACAGCTCTTCCTGTAATAGCGGGAAATGGGTACAGCCGAGAACAACCGTATCCGGTGGTTCCTGCATCCGCAGCCATGGACGCAGAATACGACGCAGCTCTTCAAGCGATACCGTCTCGCCGTGCAGTTTCGCTTCCGCCATTTCCACCAGCTCCGCGGAGCCGAGCATGGCGATCTGGCATTCATTGGCAAAGCGCTCAATAAGCTCACGCGTATAAGGACGTTTTACCGTACCGCGTGTCGCCAGCAACCCCACGATACCGTTCGCCGTCAGACGCGCCGCAGGTTTGATTGCCGGGACAACGCCCACAACCGGGAACGGGAATTTTTCGCGCAGGGCAGGAAGAGAGACCGTGCTTGCCGTATTACAGGCAATAACCGCCAGCGCCAGGGGATAGCGCTTTTGTACCGCAGTGACGATTTCAATCACACGCTCAACGATAAAGTCTTCACTCTTTTCCCCATACGGGAACGCGACGTTATCGAAGGCGTAGATGTAATGGAGATCCGGCAGGAGCTGCCGAATCTCATCATAGACCGAAAGCCCACCGACGCCGGAATCAAACACCAGCACGGTGGGACGCGGATCAGAAGGTGTAGCTGCCAGACAAGGTGTATTCCCGTCCTGCAGTTTGGTAGCCATAAACTGTCTCGTAATCTTTATCGAACAGGTTGGCTATTTTACCACGAACTGTGAGATGTGAGGTGACAGGATATGAAACCGCGACGTCCCACAGGCTGACGCCGCCCATTTTAACTTTCTCTGACGGATAGGTTCCAAAGTCGGTGTCGTAGCGCGTGCCGAGATAGTGATACGTCAGGCTCCAGTCAACATCATAGATCTGCGTATCAAGCTGATATTTCACCTGCTGTTTAGCACGACGGTCCAGAAGTTGATTGGTTGCCGCATTGCGGGCATCCACATAGTCGTAGCCCACAGTATGCGTCAACGGACCCGTATCAAACGACGCTGTCGCTTCTACACCTTTAATGCGTGCTTTGCCGACGTTGTAATATTGCTGCAGGTTATTGTTGAAGTCGATGAGATTATCAACGTCATTACGATAGCCGGATACGCGCCAGCTTACGCCTGCCGTCAGGCCTTCAAACGCCCCTTCCCACTGCTTGCTCTCTTCAGGATCAAGATGGGTATTGCCGTAGAAGCCATAGAGCTGACCCAGATTCGGCGCTTTATAGGCCGTGCCATAAGAGGCTATGAAGCGGTAACCGTCAACGAACTCCCAGGCTGCGCTACTTTGCCAGGTACCATGGCGACCAAACTGAGAGTTGTCATCGCTGCGGGCCGCCGCCTCCAGAGTGAAATCTCCAAACTGCTGCAACCCAGTCAGGTAGACGCCAGTGTTACGCAGGTCATAGGCGTTGGTTACGTAGTTGGTACCCGGCTCGGTGCTCTGTTTCTGCCAGTCAACGCCCGCGCCGATGTTGCCATGTCCCACGTCAACTGAGTTGGTCCACTGAACATTGTACTGTTTGATTTCATCCAGGGTTGCTGTGGAGTCATAGCGTCCAAGGTGCGGATCGTAATTGTAGTCTTTGCTGTGACTGTAGCTGGAGAGCAACTGTGAATGGAAAACATCCCGGTTAAACCGCAATCCGGCATCCCAGGTCTGGCTATAGAGTTGGCGGGTATCAACCAGCACATCAGGGGTGAATGAACTGTAATAGCCGTCATAGGCGGTACGGTTGCTGTAACCATAGCCGCGAACGAAACCACTCCATTGCTCAGAGAAAGCATGCTCCAGTGCGCCGTAGAGCGTTTTATTCATAAAGCCGTCGCGATCGGTCTGGGCAAGGCCGCCGTTATTACCGTCAGCAACGACGTCAAAGCCTTTTGTGTAGGTGTAATCCCCCGCCAGCGTAACGCGCGTACTTTCACCCAATGTTTGCTGGGTGCTGCCACCATAATTCTGGAAGCCGTGTGTCCCAACGCCAGCATTCAGCGTTGTGCCATCCTTCGCACGCGTAGTGATAATGTTGACTACACCACCGATCGCATCCGAGCCGTACACCGCCGAACGCGGTCCACGAAGATATTCGATGCGCTGCACCAGGGAGATCGGAAACTGGCTGAGATCGGACGACCCCGTGACGCCCGCCTGGTTAAGACGGATCCCGTCGACGAGAATCAGGACATGGCTGGAGTTCGTACCGCGTATAAAGAGAGAAGAGAGCTGCCCCATCCCGCCATTTTGTGCCGTATCTACGCCAGGCAGGCGACGCATGACATCCAGAACCGTGGTGGATTGCCAGCGGTCGATATCGGCCCGCGTCACGACAGAAGTCGCAGCCAGAACAGATTTTTCAGGTTGTTCGAAACGGTTTGCTGTCACCACCAACGAGTCGGCGCTTTCCTGCGCCCAGCCCGAAAATGCCGTGACGGAAAACGCCGTCAACAGCGATACTTTTTTAATCATTGTTAAAGCATCCACAATATAAGAAGGATGCCGCAGGCCTCATCGATAGCACGCGATGATGAAACCAAATGCGACGTGATCCCGGCAGGTCTTCGGGCTGGGTGGCGTTATACGGATGAAGACTTCCCGTTTTCACAGTGTCTACAACTCTCATCCCGCCAGTCTTTACCGCTGCGCGTCAGCTCCAGATTTGCACTGGATTCCCTTTTCACTCTCAGGAGACCGGAAACAGAATGCTACAATTAGACACGTATAGATGTCCAGATAGCTATTAGCCATTAAATCTGGACATCCACTGCACAATCCCTACAATCCCCGCGTAATTCTTTATCACTCAGGACGCATCATGACCCCCGAACACCTCCCGACAGAACAGTACGACGCACAGCTGGCAGAAAAAGTTGTCCGCCTGCAAAGTATGATGACGCCTTTCAACGCGCCCGTTCCCGAGGTGTTTCGTTCTCCGGTCAGCCACTACCGTATGCGCGCTGAGTTTCGCATCTGGCACGATGGCGATGACCTGTACCACATCATTTTCGATCAGCAGACGAAATCCCGGATTCGCGTAGACAGTTTCCCGGCGGCGAGTGAGCTTATCAACCAGCTAATGACGCTGATGATCGACGGTGTGCGCACTAATCCGGTGCTGCGCAACAAGCTGTTCCAGATTGACTACCTGACCACCCAAAGCAATCAGGCCATTGTCTCTCTGCTCTATCACAAAGCGCTGACCGACGAGTGGCGCGAGCAGGCAGAAGCCCTGCGCGATGCGCTGCGCGCGCAGAACATCAACGTGCACCTGATTGGCCGCGCGACCAAAACCAAAATCATGCTGGACCAGGATTACATCGACGAGCGTTTGCCGGTGGCAGGAAAAGAGATGGTTTACCGTCAGGTGGAGAACAGCTTCACCCAGCCGAATGCGGCAATGAACGTGCAGATGCTGGAGTGGGCGCTGAATGCGACGGAAGGGTCGACGGGCGATCTGCTGGAGCTCTACTGCGGTAACGGCAACTTCTCGCTGGCGCTGGCGCGTAACTTCGAGCGCGTGCTGGCGACGGAAATCGCCAAACCGTCGGTGGCCGCCGCGCAGTACAACATCGCCGCTAACCATATTGATAATGTGCAGATCATTCGTATGGCGGCAGAAGAGTTTACCCAGGCGATGAACGGCGTACGTGAGTTTAACCGCCTGCAAGGGATTGATTTGAAGAGCTACCAGTGTGAGACAATTTTTGTCGATCCGCCGCGCAGTGGCCTGGACAGCGAAACCGAGAAGATGGTGCAGGCGTACCCGCGTATTTTGTACATCTCCTGTAACCCGGAGACGCTGTGCAAGAATCTGGAAACATTAAGCCAGACGCACAAGGTTGAACGTCTGGCGCTGTTCGATCAGTTCCCATATACGCACCATATGGAGTGCGGCGTACTGCTCACGGCGAAGTAATGTGGGCCTTGTAGGGCAGGTAAGCGAAGCGCCACCTGCCAAAAAAGCCGGATGGCGCTTCGCTTATCCGGCCTACAATGACAAAACCCTTTACTCTGGTAACTGGCTCTTGCGGCTACGCATGCGCGAGCCAATCCAGAACACCAGCGCCACAGACAGCACCGCAGGCAGGAAGTTAGAACCGATATCCGGATACTCTGCACGCACCACGGTGCTGTACAACAATACACCCAGAATAAAACAGGCTGCGGCCAGCCCCGGTAACCCAACCGGCATGGTGCGGTTCAGATAACGTTGATGCAGGCAATATACCGTCAGCACCAGCGCGATAATCGGGAAAATCGAGAACGGTACAATTGAGCTGAAAACCGCCGCAAACGTACCGTTAATGGATAAGCCAGCGATCAATGCCAGCAACAGCGTTCCTTTATCCTGACCTGACTGTTTCATTACTCACCTTCACTCATCGTTTTGATGTGCCAACTTCTCTTGTTCACGGCGATACCAGTAGTACGCACCTTTAGAAATCATCCGCAGCTGCAATACCAGTCGCTCTTCGAGTTGCTTACGTTGCTCAATGCTGACATCCAGCGCTTCGGCACCCGCACTGAAAACAATGGTCACCATCGCCTCGGCCTGTGCTTCAGTAAACGCACGCGGCATATGGTTTTCGAGTTCAAGATAGTCGGCAAGTTCCGCGATGAAATGCTGAATTTCACGCGCGACGGCGGCACGAAACGCCGCCGACGTGCCAGAGCGCTCGCGCAGCAAAAGGCGAAACGCGTTAGGGTTATTGCCGATAAATTCCATAAATGTCGACACGGAAGTGCGGATCACGCTGCCGCCTTTGGCAATACGCTGACGCGCCTGACGCATAAGCTGGCGCAGCATCAAACCGCTCTCGTCGACCATGGTCAGGCCCAGTTCATCCACATCACGGAAATGACGATAGAAGGACGTTGGCGCAATCCCGGCCTCGCGCGCCACTTCGCGCAGGCTTAAACTGGCAAAACTCCGCTCAGCACTCAGTTGACTGAATGCGGCTTCCACCAGCGAACGCCGGGTTTTCTCTTTTTGTTGTGCTCTTACGCCCATCACGATAGTTGAATCCTTCCAAAGGCCCGTTGGCACTATACCAGAGAATAAAATTAATCTGTTTACCTGGCTTTGTGAATGATTGTTTACGCGCGGTTTGTGCTCCACTGCCCGAAAAAAGCACAACGATAATTGGGTTACCCAGGCAATGATGTTATGATTCTGTTGCTTTTATGTATAAGAACAGGTAAGCCTTGCCATGCCACATTCCTACGATTACGACGCAATAGTTATTGGTTCCGGCCCCGGCGGCGAAGGTGCTGCTATGGGTCTGGTAAAACAGGGAGCCAGAGTAGCGGTTATTGAGCGCTACCATAATGTCGGCGGCGGTTGCACCCACTGGGGCACCATCCCTTCGAAAGCCCTCCGCCACGCCGTTAGCCGCATTATCGAATTTAACCAGAACCCTCTTTACAGCGACCACTCCCGACTTCTTCGTTCTTCTTTTGCCGATATCCTGAATCACGCAGACACGGTCATTAACCAGCAGACGCGCATGCGTCAGGGTTTCTATGAGCGCAACCACTGTGAAATTCTGCAGGGTAACGCGCATTTTGTGGATGAACACACCCTGGCGCTGGAGTGCCACGACGGTTCGGTTGAGACGCTCACCGCTGAAAAATTTGTGATCGCCTGCGGATCGCGCCCATATCATCCGGCAGACGTGGACTTCTCTCATCCACGCATTTACGACAGCGACTCCATCCTCAGCCTGCACCACGAGCCACGCCATGTGATCATCTATGGCGCGGGCGTGATTGGCTGTGAATATGCGTCGATTTTCCGGGGAATGGAGGTCAAAGTTGATTTGATCAACACCCGCGACCGGCTGCTGGCGTTCCTCGATCAGGAGATGTCAGATTCCCTCTCCTACCACTTCTGGAACAGTGGCGTGGTGATTCGCCACAACGAAGAGTACGAGAAAATCGAAGGCTGCGACGACGGTGTGATCATGCACCTGAAATCTGGTAAGAAGCTGAAGGCGGACTGCCTGCTGTATGCCAACGGCCGTACCGGCAACACGGATTCATTGCAGCTGGAGAATATCGGGCTTGAAACCGACAGCCGCGGTCAGCTCAAGGTCAACAGCATGTACCAGACTGCGCTACCGCACGTTTACGCGGTCGGCGACGTTATTGGTTACCCAAGTCTGGCCTCCGCTGCTTACGATCAGGGCCGCATCGCCGCACAGGCGCTGGTGAAAGGTGAAGCGACGGCGCATCTGATCGAGGACATCCCGACGGGCATCTACACCATCCCGGAAATCAGTTCTGTCGGCAAAACCGAGCAGCAGTTGACGGCCATGAAGGTGCCTTACGAGGTGGGTCGTGCCCAGTTTAAACACCTGGCGCGCGCACAAATTGTGGGGATGAGCGTGGGTACGCTGAAGATCCTGTTCCATCGCGAGACGAAAGAGATCCTCGGTATTCACTGCTTTGGTGAACGTGCCGCGGAAATCATTCATATCGGCCAGGCGATCATGGAGCAAAAAGGTGGTGGCAACACCATCGAGTACTTCGTTAACACCACCTTTAACTACCCGACCATGGCGGAAGCCTATCGGGTAGCTGCGCTGAACGGCTTAAACCGCCTGTTTTAACGCGTTGTCGAAATGGCCATCCATTGCACCACGGATGGCCTCTGCCAGCTGCTCATAGCGGCTGCGCAGCGGTGAACCCGGACGATAAACCAGGCCGATCGTGCGACGCGGCTCTGGCTTAATACACGGCAGATAGACCACGCCATCACGCTTACGCTCGCGCGGCACGGCCAGCGCAGGCAGCAGCGTAATGCCACTTCCCGCCGCGACCATGTTACGCAGCGTTTCCAGGCTGGTTGCGCGGAAATGGGTATCTTCATCTGCACCCGCTTCGAAGCAGAAGCCCATCGCCTGATCGCGCAGACAGTGGCCGTCTTCCAGCATCAGCAGCTTTTCTCCGGCCAGATCGGCCATCGGCACGCGATCGCGGTTCGCCCACGGGTGATCTTCATAGATCGCCAGCATCATCGGCTCATCGAACAGCGGTACTTCAATAAAGGCTTCACTCTCTTTGACCAGCGCCAGGATCGCGCAGTCGAGCTTGCCGCTGTCTAACTGCGCCAGCAGCTGATGGGTTTGCGCTTCATGCAGGTACATTTCGAGTTTCGGGAACGTCTGGTGCAGCAGCGGAATGATTTGCGGCAACAGATACGGGCCAACGGTTGGGATCAGGCCAATATGCAGCGGGCCGGACATCGCCTCCCCCTGCTGGCTTGCCATTTCCTTGAGCACTTTGACCTCGCGCAGTACGGTGCGCGCCTGATCCACCAGCAGCAGACCTGCCTGCGTGAACAGTACCTTACGACTGGTGCGCTCCAGCAGCATCACGCCCAGCTCATCTTCCAGCTTGCGGATCTGACCGCTCAGCGTTGGCTGGCTGACGTGGCAGGAGTCTGCCGCGCGGCGAAAATGGCGATGCTCAGCTAACGCTACCAGGTATTCAAGATCACGAATATTCATTATTCACCCTCCGTCGCCACGATAGTTCATGGCGATAGATAGCATAGCAACGAACGATTATCCCTATCAAGCATTCTGTTGAATAATACATCACATAGACGAGGCGGCACGTGTTTGACCCAAAACGACCCCGCACCGTCAGCGAGTTTCTCTCAAAACTCGAAAAACTAAAGCCAACGTGAACTTTTGCGGACCCCGTGGTCCGCTTTTTTTTGCGTATAAAAAAGCCCAGCACTAAGCCAGGCTCCGTTTTTCTCCCTCTCCCTGTGGAAGAGGGCCGGGGCGAGGGCACCAGCCCGCACAAATCAAACCAACCGGTTTTTCGCGTCCGCAATCGCCTGCGCCACCTGCTTCGGCGAGACTCCACCTTTCGCCGCACGCTTATCCAGGCAGGATTGCAGGGCCAGAATCGGGTAGACATCCTCCCCAATAACCGCACTGAATTTTTGCAGGTCGGCAAGCGCCAGCTCTTCAAGGGCTTTACCCTGACGAATCGCTTCCACTACCGCTTCACCCACAATATGGTGCGCCTCGCGGAACGGTACGCCTTTCGCCACCAGGTAGTCCGCCAGCTCAGTTGAGTTAGCATATCCCTGCTGCGCCGCTTCCTGACAGCGCGGACGTTTCACCTGAATACCTTCCAGCACCAGCGCGCCCATATGCAGACAGTCCAGCCAGGTGTCGAGCGCGTCGAACAGCCCCTCTTTGTCTTCCTGCATGTCTTTGTTGTATGCCAGCGGCAGCCCTTTCAGGGTCATCATCATGCCGGTCAGCGCGCCCTGCACGCGGCCACATTTGCCGCGGATCAGCTCCAGCGCATCCGGGTTTTTCTTTTGCGGCATCAGGGAGGAGCCGGACGTCACGCGGTCAGACAGCTCGACGAAGCCCGCTTCGCCAGAGTTAAAGAAGATCAGGTCTTCGGCAAAGCGCGACAGGTGCACCATCCCGATAGAGGCATTCGACAGCAGCTCCAGCACATGGTCACGGTCAGAGACGCTGTCCAGGCTGTTGCGGGTGGCGGAAGCAAAGCCCAGCCAGCCTGCCAGCTGCTCACGGTCGATTTCATAAGCCGTACCGGCCAGCGCGCCGCTGCCCAGCGGGCTGACGTCCAGACGCGTTAAGGTATCCTGTAAACGGCTCTCATCACGCGCCAGCATCTCAACGTAGGCCAGACACCAGTGCGCAAAGGTCACCGGCTGTGCGCGTTGCAGGTGGGTATAACCCGGCATCACCGCATCCTGATTGTTCTGTGCAGTGTCCACCAGCGCGCTCTGCAGCTGACGATTCGCCGCCAGCAGTTCGCCGACGGTCTCTTTACACCACAGCTTCAGGTCGGTCGCCACCTGGTCATTACGGCTACGCCCGGTATGGAGCTTTTTACCCAGCTGGCCGACTTTGTCGATCAGTTTGCCTTCCACCCAACTGTGAATATCTTCGGCATCGCTCTGGAGGATTTGCTGCGGATCCAGACGCACCTCTTCCAGCAGATTATTCAGCGCCTCTTCCAGCTGCTGCTGTTCCTCTGCGGTCAGCACGCCCACGGTCACCAGCGCTTTGGACCAGGCCACAGAGCCGACAATATCCTGTTCGGCCAGGCGGTAGTCGAAGCGCAAAGAGTCGTTGAACTGTTTGAACCGCTGATCCGCTGCCTGTGTAAAACGCCCACCCCAAAGTGCCATAACGAATTTCCTTAATGATGATATTTTTGCCCGGTGGCGCTGCGCTTACCGGGCCTACAAAATTCCCGTAGGCCGGATAAGCGAAGCGCCATCCGGCACAGAATCTTAAGCCAGAATACGCGTACCAATCGGCGTACCGTTAAACAGCGCCGGGAGTTGCTCCGCGTGACGCCAGGAGGCGATATCCACCGGACGACCCAGCGTGCGCGCGGCATCCAGCGCCGCGTTCACCTTAACGATCATGCCGTCGGTGATAATGCCCTGATCGATCAGCTGTTCGGCTTTTGCGGCGGTCATTTCCGCAATGCGCTGGCCTTTGCCGTCCAGAATACCGCTCACGTCGGAGAGCAGGATCAGGTCTGCGCCCAGCGTGGCCGCCAGCGCCGTCGCCGCCTGGTCCGCATTGACGTTCATCAGCTCGCCCTCTTCGGTCACGCCGATTGAGCTCACCACCGGCAGGAAACCACCTTCCAGCAGGGTGTTAATCAGCTTAGGCGAACCTGGCTGCGCCAGTCCAACATGGCCAAGCGCTTCGTCGAGCTGGGTCACTTTCACGCTATCGCCATCGCCCAGACAGAGACCAACGGACGCGATGTGGTGCTTCTTCGCCCACGCCAGCAGCGTTTTGTTCGCCGTCCCCGCCAGCGCACCAGTAATAATGTCAATCTGGTCGGCAGGCGTGACGCGCAGGCCATTTTTCTTAATCACCGGCAGGTTGAGCCCTTTCATCAGCTCGTCCACCACACAGCCGCCGCCGTGGACAATCACCAGCGGACGTTGATGTGATTCACGATAGTTCACCAGCGCGGTAAACAGGCGCTCCAGCGCTTCTTCGCTGTCCAGCAGTACACCACCGAGTTTGATAATTAATGGGTTCATCATCACACCTTAAATAAGAGCCTGCGTTTCAGGGAAGTCGAAACGAATATTTGCACACTGCATTGCCTGTGCGGCAGCGCCTTTGAGTAAGTTATCTTCCGCGGCGACCACAATCAGATGCTCGCCCTGCACGGCAAAGCCGATGTCGCAGAACGGCAGGCCGACCACGTTTTTCAGCGCTGGTACGCCTTTGTCATACAGACGCACCAGTGGTTTATCCGCATACGCCTGCGTGAAGACTTCGCTCACCTGGTCTTTGGTCACGCCCGGCTTCAGGCGACAGGTAATGGTTTCAAGGATCCCGCGCGGGAAGCTACCGAGGTGCGGGGTGAAGATCACCTCCGCGCCCAGATGGGTGGTGATTTCAGGGTGATGACGGTGATTAAACACGCCATACGGCTGAAGGCTCACTTCGCAGAAACTGTTGGAGATCGCGGCCTTGCGCCCGGCGCCGCTCACGCCGCTGGTGGCGTTGATCACCGGCCACTGGTCAAGATCCAGCAGACCCGCGTCGATCAGCGGCTTAAGGGAGAGCTGCGCCGCCGTCGGGTAACAGCCAGGCACGGCAATCAGATTCGCTTCTTTCAGTTTATCTGCGCTCCACTCCGCCAGGCCGTACACCGCTTTTTCGAGCAGATCCGGGTGCTGATGGGTGAAGCCGTAATATTTTTCGTAGAACGCGCTGTCGTTAACGCGAAACGCGCCGGAGAGATCGAAGACCACGCAACCGGCTGCCAGAAACTGCGGCGCCAGGTCGTGACTGACCTCGTGTGCGGTGGCTAAAAACACCACGTCAACGCCGTCGGTAAACTCGCTGATGTCAGACATGGCCTGCAAAGGCAAATCAACCACGCCCTTAAGTTGTGGATGCAAATCGGAAATTAACTTTCCGGCATCATTGCTTTGCGCTGACACGGTCAAAGCGGTTATGGTCATATGTGGGTGGCGATTCACGTAGCTTACAAGCTCTGCGCCCGCATAACCGCTAGCGCCTACAATCAGCGTATTCAACATCGGGTTCCTTTATGCTCAACGTTAATGTATTTTTATTCACATTTATTGCATGAATATTGATACTATCACGACCTAAGGTGTGTCAACAATGAAAATGAACTTACCGCCATTTATCGAGATTTACCGCGCCCTGATTGCCACACCGTCCATCAGCGCAACGGAAGAAGCGCTGGATCAGAGCAATGAGTCTTTAATCAATCTGCTGGCGGGTTGGTTTAGCGATCTTGGGTTTAACGTTGAGGTTCAGCCCGTCCCCGGAACACGTCACAAATTTAACCTGCTCGCCAGCACCGGACATGGCGCTGGCGGCCTGCTGCTGGCTGGTCACACTGACACCGTGCCGTTTGACGATGGCCGCTGGACCCGCGATCCGTTCACCCTGACAGAGCACGACAACAAGCTCTACGGTCTCGGCACGGCGGACATGAAAGGCTTCTTTGCTTTTATCCTCGACGCGCTGCGTGACGTGGACGTGACAACGCTGAAAAAGCCGCTCTACATTCTGGCGACCGCCGATGAAGAGACCAGCATGGCGGGCGCACGGTATTTCTCTGAAAACACGTCGATTCGCCCGGACTGCGCGATCATCGGTGAACCTACCGCTCTGCAACCGATTCGGGCGCACAAAGGCCATATTTCTACCGCAGTGCGCGTGCTGGGCCAGTCTGGTCACTCCAGCGATCCGGCGCGCGGCGTGAACGCCATTGAGCTGATGCATGACGCGATTGGCCGCATCATGACCCTGCGCGACGATCTGAAAGAGCGCTATCACTACGAGGCGTTCACCGTGCCGTATCCGACGCTGAACCTCGGCAGCCTGCACGGCGGTGATGCGTCCAACCGTATCTGCGCCTGCTGCGAACTGCATATGGATATCCGTCCTCTGCCGGGCATGACGCTGAGCGATCTGGATGGCTTACTGAACGAAGCGCTGGCCCCGGTCAGCGAGCGCTGGCCGGGACGTCTGACGGTCTCCGAACTGCATCCGCCGATTCCAGGCTACGAATGTCCGCCTGACCACCAGCTGGTTCAGGTGGTGGAAAAACTGCTCGGAGAGAAAACCGACGTGGTGAACTACTGCACCGAAGCGCCGTTTATTCAGACCCTGTGCCCGACGCTGGTTCTGGGCCCTGGCTCCATCAACCAGGCCCACCAGCCGGACGAATATCTCGAAACCCGCTTCATCAAGCCCACCCGCGAACTTATTACCCAGGTTGTGCATCACTTCTGCTGGCATTAAAACGGCCCCTCACCCTGCCCTCTCCCCAAAGGGGAGAGGGTATTCAAGTTCCCTCTCCCCTTTGGGGAGAGGGTTAGGGTGAGGGGAGTAAATCCCGCGATCTCCGTCACATTCCCATAAGCATCTCTTATCTGACGCAATACGAATTAAATTTCGTAAATTGCCCGCATTTATTCATCTGCTGAACCGTTTTCGCAGCAATTGACGACGGGGGTTTTACGTGGCTTTATAAAGGGAGATGACAAAATAATGTCCAGAAAATTTTCGCCTGGGCATAAACAAAAATGATGGGGTGACTGGGTTTTTATGAACGAACAATATTCCGCGTTGCGTAGTAATGTCAGTATGCTCGGCAAAGTGCTTGGAGATACCATCAAAGATGCGTTGGGGGAGAACATCCTCGACCGTGTTGAAACCATCCGCAAGCTGTCCAAATCTTCCCGCGCCGGTAACGAGGCCAATCGTCAGGAGCTGCTCACCACCTTGCAGAACCTCTCTAATGATGAGCTACTGCCCGTTGCCCGCGCCTTCAGCCAGTTTCTGAACCTGGCAAACACCGCTGAGCAATACCACAGCATTTCGCCAAAAGGCGAAGCGGCCAGCAACCCGGAAGTCATTGCCCGCACCCTTCGTAAACTCAAAGATCAGCCCAACCTCAACGAAGCGACCATCAAAAAAGCGGTGGAATCCCTTTCGCTGGAGCTGGTGCTGACCGCACACCCAACCGAAATCACGCGTCGTACGCTGATCCACAAAATGGTGGAAGTGAACAACTGTCTGAAGCAGTTGGATAACAAAGACATTGCCGACTACGAACGTAACCAGCTTATGCGCCGCCTGCGCCAGCTGATTGCTCAGTCCTGGCACACCGATGAAATTCGTAAGCATCGCCCAAGCCCGGTCGACGAAGCCAAATGGGGCTTTGCGGTGGTGGAAAACAGCCTGTGGGAAGGGGTGCCAAACTACCTGCGCGAGCTTAACGAACAGCTGGAAGAAAATCTGGGCTATCGCCTGCCGGTCGACTTTGTGCCGGTTCGCTTCACTTCCTGGATGGGCGGCGACCGCGACGGCAACCCGAACGTGACGGCGGAAATCACCCGTCACGTCCTGTTGTTGAGCCGCTGGAAAGCAACCGACCTGTTCCTGAAAGATATTCAGGTGCTGATCTCCGAGCTGTCGATGGTAGAAGCGACGCCGGAACTGCGCGCGCTGGCCGGTGAAGAAGGCGCCAGTGAGCCGTACCGTTTCCTGATGAAAAAACTGCGCGGTCAGCTGATGGCCACGCAGGCCTGGCTGGAAGCGCGCCTGAAAGGCCAGCGCCTGCCGAAGCCGGAAGGTCTGCTGAGCCAGAACGAACAGCTCTGGGAACCGCTGTACGCCTGTTATAAATCGCTTCAGGCCTGCGGGATGGGCATCATTGCCAATGGCGAACTGCTCGACACCCTGCGCCGCGTGAAGTGTTTCGGCGTGCCGCTGGTGCGTATCGACGTCCGTCAGGAAAGCACCCGTCATACCGAAGCGCTGGGCGAGCTGACCCGCTATCTCGGCATTGGCGACTATGAAAGCTGGTCCGAAGCCGACAAACAGGCGTTCCTGATCCGCGAGCTGAACTCCAAGCGCCCGCTGCTGCCGCGCAATTGGGAGCCAAGCAATGACACCCGCGAAGTGCTCAACACCTGTAAAGCGATCGTGGATGCCCCGAAAGGATCGGTGGCCGCCTATGTGATCTCCATGGCGAAAACCCCGTCCGACGTGCTGGGCGTTCACCTTCTGCTGAAAGAAGCGGGCATCGACTACGCTCTGCCGGTAGCACCGCTGTTTGAGACTCTCGACGACCTGAACAACGCCAACGACGTGATGACCCAGTTGCTGAACATCGACTGGTATCGCGGCTTTATTCAGGGCAAGCAGATGGTGATGATTGGCTATTCCGACTCCGCGAAAGATGCGGGCGTGATGGCAGCCTCCTGGGCGCAGTATCAGGCGCAGGATGCGCTAATTAAAACCTGCGAAAAAGCCGGTATTGAACTGACCCTGTTCCATGGACGCGGCGGCTCCATTGGTCGTGGCGGTGCGCCTGCACACGCGGCGCTGCTCTCCCAACCACCAGGAAGCCTGAAAGGCGGACTGCGCGTGACCGAGCAGGGCGAGATGATCCGCTTCAAGTACGGCCTGCCGGAAGTGACCATCAGCAGCCTGTCGCTCTATACCAGTGCGATCCTGGAAGCCAACCTGCTGCCGCCGCCGGAGCCAAAAGAATCCTGGTGCCGGATTATGGACGAGCTGTCTGACATCTCCTGCGATCTGTATCGCGGCTACGTGCGTGAAAACAAAGACTTTGTGCCTTACTTCCGCTCAGCCACGCCTGAGCAGGAGCTGGGTAAACTGCCGCTCGGCTCGCGCCCGGCCAAGCGTCGTCCTACTGGCGGCGTTGAATCCCTGCGCGCCATTCCGTGGATCTTTGCCTGGACGCAAAACCGTCTGATGCTGCCAGCCTGGCTGGGTGCCGGTGCGGCGCTGCAAAAAGTGGTGGAAGACGGTAAGCAGAGCGAACTGGAAACCATGTGCCGCGACTGGCCATTCTTCTCTACCCGTCTGGGCATGCTGGAGATGGTCTTCTCGAAAGCCGACCTGTGGCTGGCGGAATACTACGATCAGCGTCTGGTGAAACCCGAGCTGTGGGCGCTGGGTAAAGAGCTACGCGAGCTGCTGGAAGGCGACATCAAAGTGGTGCTGGATATCGCTAACGACTCCCACCTGATGGAAGACCTGCCGTGGATTGCCGAGTCTATCCAACTGCGTAACATCTACACCGACCCGCTGAACGTTTTACAGGCTGAACTGCTGCACCGTTCGCGTCTGGCGGAAGAGGAAGGTAAAGAGCCGGATCCGCGCGTTGAACAGGCGCTGATGGTGACGATTGCGGGCGTTGCGGCGGGGATGCGTAACACCGGTTGATCGGTTTTGCCGGGTGGCGCTTACGCTTACCCGGCCTACAATAGGCTTTTCGTAGGCCCGGCAAGCGCCAGCGTCGCCGGGCAATACCCTGGTATCCACACCATGCACCACGATATCCCCCACATCCTGAATGACCTGATCAACGGCACCTTGCCGCTGCGTCAGGTGCATTTCCCCCCTTCGGCTAAACCGCTCCCCCGAACGTCACCTTGCCTCGTGCTTAGCTTTGATACGGCCTGCGAAGCGTTATTTTTTTCATCCGGTAATATTCCGCTTCAACCCGCCTTTTCGCTCAACATCAGCTTCGGCAAGCAACAACTGACTCTTCAGCTCGAGCGCGACAACACGCTTTTGCAACAGCAACAGGTTGCCAGACGCGGGCCGCGAGTGGGCGCATTCCTTTTGCAGACGCTCGCTGAATTGCAAATGCAGCCAGACGATCGGGAAACGGCCAGACTGGTGGTATTAAGTTTGCTCAGCCACTGTCGCGATCTGCTGGGCAGCGATATCCATACCGCCAGCCGCAGCCGTGCATTATTTGAAGCGATTCGTCACTACATCGAAGAACATCACGCCTCTGCACTGACCCGTGAATCGGTGGCGCAGGCGTTTTATATTTCACCGAACTACCTTTCTCATCTTTTTCAAAAAACAGGCAGCGTGGGGTTCAACGAATATCTTACGCAAACACGCCTCGAGCACGCGCGTCAGCTTCTTAAAGGCTACGAGTTTAAAATCAAAGATATCGCTGCAAGCTGCGGATTTACGGACAGTAACTACTTTTGCCGTCTCTTTCGCAAGCACACTGAACGTTCCCCTTCCGAATATCGACGCCAGTATCACAGCCAGCTGATCGCCAAAAAGTAGCATTGTGATCGCTCTCTCACTTCGCCAGGGACATTACATTTATCCAGTATTTGGCAAAATTGACCTGTATTCGCCGCGACTGGGTGCGCCGTATCCTTTATTCAACCTTTCTGACTTAAGGAAAAATAATGGAACTGTACCTGGATACCGCCAACGTGGCAGAAGTTGAACGCCTGGCGCGCATTTTTCCCATTGCGGGCGTGACCACCAACCCAAGCATCGTAGCCGCCAGCGGCGAATCTGTCTGGGAGGTGTTGCCGCGCCTGCAGCATGCTATCGGCCCGGAGGGCAGGCTGTTTGCCCAAACCATGAGCCGCGACGCCGAAGGAATGGTGGCGGAAGCAAAACGGCTGAACAATGCCCTGCCGGACATCGTGGTAAAAATTCCCGTCACTGCACAGGGGCTCATCGCGATTAAAGCGCTGAAGAAAGAGGGAATTACCACGCTGGGAACCGTCGTTTACAGCGCCGCTCAGGGGTTACTGGCCGCGCTGGCAGGAGCGAAATATGTCGCACCGTATGTAAACCGCGTCGATGCGCAGGGCGGTGACGGCATTCGCACGGTACAGGAACTGCAATCCCTGCTGGAACAGCATGCGCCAGAGAGCATGGTGCTGGCTGCCAGCTTTAAAACGCCGCGCCAGGCGCTGGATTGCCTGCTGGCAGGATGTGAGGCAATCACGCTTCCCTTAGACGTAGCGCAACAAATGCTCGGCACGCCAGCGGTAGAGTCAGCCATAGAGAAGTTCGAGCAGGACTGGAAAAACGCGTTTGGTAACCTCAACCTCTAAGGGAGAAATGTTATGGACCGTATCATTCAATCGCCGGGGAAGTACATCCAGGGCGCTGATGTTCTCACTCGTCTCGGCGACTACCTGAAGCCGCTGGCGGCTCGCTGGCTGGTGGTAGGCGATAAATTTGTGCTGGGTTTTGCCGAAGAAACCCTGCGTCAGAGTTTTAAAAAAGCCGGACTCCATGCCGAAATTGCACCGTTTGGCGGCGAATGTTCGCAAAATGAAATCGATCGCCTGAAAAAACTGGCCGACAGTACCGACTGCCTGGCGGTGCTGGGTATCGGGGGCGGAAAAACGCTGGATACCGCCAAAGCGCTGGCGCACTTTATGGACGTGCCGGTGGCTATTGCCCCGACCATTGCCTCCACCGATGCGCCGTGCAGTGCCCTTTCCGTGATTTATACCGACAGCGGCGAGTTCGATCGCTACCTGATGCTGCCGCACAACCCGAACATGGTGATTGTCGATACCAGGGTGGTGGCGGGCGCACCTGCGCGCCTGCTGGCCGCCGGGATTGGCGATGCCCTGGCAACCTGGTTTGAAGCGCGCGCCTGTTCGCGTAGCGGCGCCACGACCATGGCGGGTGGCAAGTGCACGCAGGCAGCGTTAGCGCTGGCTGAGCTGTGCTACAACACGCTGGTTGAAGAGGGCGAGAAAGCGATGCTGGCGGCGGAACAACACGTGGTGACGCCTGCTCTGGAACGCATTATTGAAGCCAACACCTATCTGAGCGGCGTGGGCTTCGAAAGTGGCGGGCTGGCGGCGGCACACGCCATTCACAATAGCATGACGGCGGTGCCGGATGCGCACCATTTCTACCACGGTGAAAAAGTGGCATTTGGTACGCTGACGCAACTGGTACTGGAGAACGCGCCGGTAGAAGAAATCGAAACCGTTGCGGCGCTGTGCCATAGCGTCGGGCTGCCAATTACGCTGGCGCAGCTGAATATCAAAGAGGATATTCCGGCTAAAATGCGGCTGATCGCGGAGGCGTCCTGTGCCGAAGGGGAAACCATTCACAACATGCCTGGCGGCGTAACGCCGGATCAGGTCTATGCGGCGCTGCTGGTGGCGGACCAGTATGGACAGCGATTCTTGCAGGAGTGGGCGTAATAGAAAAACCGGGTGGCGCTGCGCTTACCCGGCCTACATGGCACTTTAATTTGTAGGCCGGGTAAGGCGTAGCCGCCACCCGGCACAAGGGTTACTTCACGTCAAACCGATCCAAATCCATCACTCGCGCCCATGCGGCAACGAAGTCGCGGACAAACTTCTCTTGTGCATCGCTGCTGGCGTAAACTTCGGCCAGCGCGCGGAGGACAGCGTTGGAACCGAAGACCAGATCGGCGCGGGTGGCGGTATATTTCACTTCCCCGCTGGCGCGATCGCTACCGGCAAACAGCTCGTTTGAGTCGTCGGTCGCTTTCCACTGGGTGTTCATATCCAGCAGATTGACGAAGAAGTCGTTGCTCAGCACGCCCTCGCGGTTAGTAAACACGCCATTCTTGCTGCCATCGAAGTTTGCACCCAGTACGCGCAAACCGCCGATCAACACCGTCAGTTCCGGCGCGGTCAGGGTCAACTGCTGGGCTTTGTCGATCAGCAGCGACTCCGTGGTGGACACATCCACCTGCGCGCGATAGTTACGGAAACCGTCGGCAATCGGTTCGAGCAGGTTAAACATCTCGATATCCGTCTGATCCTGACGCGCATCCACACGACCTGGAGTGAACGGTACGTTGACGTAAACGCCTGCCGCTTTCGCCGCCTGCTCAACGCCCACGACACCCGCCAGCACAATGATATCGGCCAGTGACGCTTTGTTGGTGGTGCGCTGGATCGCTTCCAGAGCCGGTAATGCCCGCACCGCCGCGGCGTTAACGTCCCAGTCGCGCTGAGGTGCCAGCGCCAGACGCGCGCCGTTAGCGCCGCCACGCTTGTCGCCGCCGCGGAAGGTCGATGCCGACGCCCAGGCCACGGAAACCAGCTCGCTCACGGAGAGACCAGAGGCCGCGATTTCCGCTTTCAGGCTTTCAATATCTTCCTGCGTCGGATGGAACACCGGCTGAGGCAGCGGATCCTGCCAAATCAGATCTTCTTTCGGTACTTCCGGGCCGATGTACCGCGCTTTTGGCCCCATATCGCGGTGGGTCAGCTTGAACCACGCGCGCGCAAAGGCTTCGTTGAAGGCCTGCGGATCGTTCAGGAAACGACGGGAAATTTTCTCGAATTCCGGATCAAAACGCAGCGTCAGGTCGGTGACCAGCATGGTTGGCTTGCGTTTTTTCGACGGGTCGAACGGGTCAGGCATAATTTCCGGCGCATCCACGGCTTCAAACTGAATTGCGCCCGCCGGGCTACGCGTCTGCACCCATTCGTATTTGAACAGGTTCTCGAAGAAATAGTTGCTCCACTGGGTTGGGGTTTGAGACCAGATAACTTCCAGCCCGGAGGTGATGGCGTCAGCGCCAATACCGGTGCCGTGCGTGCTGGCCCAGCCCAGGCCCTGCGCTTCAATAGGCGACGCTTCAGGGTCAGTGCCCACGTGCGTGGCTTCGCCTGCACCGTGCGTTTTACCGAGCGTATGGCCGCCTGCAATAAGCGCAACGGTCTCTTCGTCATTCATGCCCATGTTGCCAAAGGTAGCGCGGATCGCCGCCGCCGCAGACAGCGGTTCACCACTGGCGTTTGGCCCTTCCGGGTTAACGTAAATCAGGCCCATTTCTGTGGCGGCCAGCGGGCGCTTCGCCAGCGCTTCCGGGTCACGGTGAGTCAGCCAGGCTTTTTCATCGCCCCAGTTCACGTCCAGATCCGGTTCCCAGACGTCTTCACGCCCGGCACCGAAACCAAAGGTGCGGAAGCCGGAGTTCTCCAGCGCCACGTTTCCCGCGAGGATAAACAGGTCGGCCCAGGAGATTTTTTGTCCGTATTTTTGCTTAATTGGCCACAGCAGACGGCGAGCCTTATCCAGGCTGACGTTATCAGGCCAGGAGTTCAGCGGCGCAAAACGCTGCTGACCGCGACCGGCACCGCCGCGACCATCAACGGAGCGATAGGTACCCGCACCGTGCCAGGCCATACGGATAAACAGGCCCGCATAGCTGCCCCAGTCGGCAGGCCACCACGGTTGTGAGTCGGTTAACAGTGCTTTGAGATCGCCCTTAAGGGCGGAATAGTCGAGCTTACTGAATTCTTTGCGGTAGTCGAAGTCTTCACCCAGAGGGTTTGAACGGCTGGAGTGTTGATTAAGTAAATCGATGCGGAGTTGTTTAGGCCACCACTCTTTGCTGCCGGTACCTGCACCCGCGCTGTGATCGACGCCGCCCTGGTGGAACGGACATTTGCCGGCGGATGCCGCGTTATTGGTCTCGTCTGACATGCTCATCGCTATGCTCCCTTTACAGTGTTACCGTTACGATATACACCACTAGCGATAAGAGATAGTTGAATTAATCCACAGATTCGATAGCTAATACCTTTTAACTTTCTGTTCGAGTAAAAATCCCTCACTTTATGAGGGTTTTTTACTTTATAACACCGGGCGGACACCCAGCGTATGGCAAATGGCGTAACTCATCTCCGCGCGGTTAAGCGTATAGAAGTGGAAATCCTTCACCCCTTCACGGCTTAAAATCTTCACCATATCCATCGCGATATTGGCCCCCACCAGCTTGCGTGTTTCCGGGTCATCGTCCAAACCTTCGTACATTTTGGACATCCACAGCGGAATGCGCACGTTGGTCATATCCGCGAATTTCTTCGCCTGTTTGAAGTTCGAGACCGGCAGAATGCCAGGGATGATTTCGACATCAATACCCGCCGAGACGCAGCGGTCGCGAAAGCGTAAATAGCTTTCCACATCAAAGAAGAACTGAGTAATGGCGCGATTGGCACCTGCGTCCACCTTACGCTTCAGGTTGAGCAGATCCGCCTGGGCGCTTTTCGCTTCCGGGTGAACTTCCGGGTAAGCGGCAACGGAAATATCAAAGTCAGCAACGTCTTTCAGCAGGGCAACCAGATCGGTGGCGTACATGTCCGGCTTACCGCTCCCCGGCGGCAGGTCGCCGCGCAGGGCAACGATATGACGAATGCCGTTGTTCCAGTAGTCCTGAGCAATCGCGCGCAGTTCATCAGGGGTGGCGTCGATACAGGTGAGGTGCGGTGCCGCTTCCAGACCGGTTCGGTCTTTAATGCCCTTAATGATGCTGTGCGTGCGGTCACGCTCACCGGAGTTGGCGCCGTAGGTCACGGAGACGAACTTCGGCTTCAGGCTGCTCAGGCGATCGATAGAGCTCCACAGGGTTTGCTCCATTTCACTGGTGCGCGGCGGGAAAAATTCAAAAGAGACGTTAATCTGGCCGTTTACTTCGGCCAGGCTCTGATTCAGGGCTTCCCGCTGGTTGGCGTGAAAAAAGCTCATACCTTACCTCTATCTTTCGCGTGTCATTGTTTGTTGTGTTGTGAACTTCTATACGTTTAGACGTCCAGATGTAAAAATGACGGAAAAGCGGGATGACGTCAACAGAAATAATCAACATTAACGGTGAGGTTTGTTCAGGGAAGATGAAGGGGATTCATGATGGGGGGTGAGAAGGCCCCTCACCCCAGCCCTCTCCCCAAAGGGGCGAGGGGGGAAAGACCGCACCGAGCAGTCCCCTCTCCCCTAAGGGGAGAGGGTTAGGGTGAGGGGTTACAGTAGCTTAGCCAGGCGATTAATGTCGGACTGAATGGCTCCGGCGGTCACATCGCGCCCCGCACCCGGGCCACGGATCACCAGCGGGTTATCGCGGTACCAGCGGCTTTCGATGGCGAAGACGTTATCGCACGGCAGCAGCGCCGCCAGCGGATGTTCAGGACGTACCGCCTCCACGCCCACGCGCGCTTTACCGTTCGCCTCGAAGCGCGCCACGTAACGCAGCACCAGGCCCATCTCGTTTGCCGCTTCCAGACGTTGCACCATCTGCTCGTTCAGCTCGTCGCCGTTCTCAAAGAAGTGATCGACAGATCCTTCCTCGCAGCCCGCAGGCACCAGAGACTCAACGCGAACCTGGCCAGGCTCAATGTCGTAGCCCGCTTCACGCGCCAGGATCACCAGCTTGCGCATCACGTCTTTACCGGCAAGGTCGACGCGCGGATCCGGCTCGGTTAAGCCCTGCTGCCACGCCTGATCCACCAGGTCGGTGAACGGCACGGTACCGTCAAATTGCAGGAACAGCCAGGAGAGCGTGCCGGAGAAGATCCCGCTCAGCGCCAGAATGCTGTCGCCGCTATCAATCAGATCGCGCACGGTATGGTTAACCGGCAGACCTGCGCCAACGGTGGCGTTATACAGCCAGTGACGACCCGTTTTTTCGAACGCGTCGTGGATCTGGCGATATTTATCAGTGCTGCTCGCGCCTGCCAGCTTGTTGGCGCTGATGACGTGGAACCCGTGGCTGGCAAAATCCAGATACTGATCGGCCAGTTGCTCGCTGGCGGTAACGTCCAGCACCACCAGATCGTCGTACGGGTGAGCGCGCATCCACAGGAACAGCGACTCTTCGTCCTGCTCAACCGCTTCATCGTTAAAGAAGGCCAGCGCCCGACTGGCGTCCAGCCCTTCGTAGTTCAACAGGCTGCGGCGGCTGTCCACCACGCCTGCCAGAATAAACTCAAATCCGGTACGCGCCGAAAGCGTGACCTGCTCGCGGGCGAACAGCTCCAGCCAGCGGGAACCGATGTTCCCTTTCCCGAACAGTACCAGGCCGATGCGTTTTTCCGCACGGAACAGGGAGGTGTGCAGGCCCTGAATCAGGCTTTCGGTTGGCCCCTTGCGCAGAACGGCAACCAGGCTGATGCCCTCTTCCGACTGCCAAGTGAACTCCACCGGCTGCCCTTTCAGCTGCTGCCAGAAGCGGTGGCAGTGCAGCGGGTTACGGGTGACGCCCGCGCCCACCATTGCCACCAGCGCCAGTCCCTGACGCAGGCGAAGCTCGCCCGGCAGTCCCGCTTCATCCAGAATCTTCAGGGCGCTGTCCACCACTTCAGCGGTATAGCAGAACTGCAACAGCTGGCGATCGTTATGCACGCCAACGGCCAGCGGACGCACCTGGGCACGTTTCAGGATGGTGTCGATATCTTTGTGCGCCAGTTTGAAATCCTGGCCCGCAGGTACCTGGAACTCAATCAGGCAGATGTCATCGTGGCTGGTGACAATGCGCGCGCCCGTACCGGATGCCAGCACGCGCTCGATGCGAGTGGAACCCTGATCCGGCGTGTAGCTACAGCGTAGTTGCAGGTCGATGTCGCTGCCGGAAACCGGCTGTAGCGTGCGCGCGTGCAGCACTGGTGCCGCCAGACGCGCCAGCTCGCTCGCTTCGTCGAGACGCAGCAGCGGCAGCAGGCAGGCATCTTTTACTTTGCGCGGGTCCGCGCTGTAGACACCGGCCACGTCGCTCCAGATGGTGACGCGGGACACGCCCGCCAGGGCGCCAATCTGCGTTGCCGAGTAGTCAGAGCCGTTACGGCCCAGCAGTACGGTTTCACCTGCGTTGCTGCGACTGATAAAGCCGGTCACTACAATACGTTTACCCGGATGTTGCACCAGCAGCTGTTGCAGCAGCGGGTAGGACAACCCTTCGTCTACCTGCGGCTGTGCGGCGCGTTCGGCACGCAGGAAATCACGCGCGTCGAGCCAGGCGGCTTCCACGCCAAGATGTTGCAGCACGGCGGCCATCAGGCGCGCAGACCACACTTCACCATGGCCAACCACTTCCGCATACACCGCATCGGTAATGCCGCTGTCCAGCAGAGCTGCCAGACGCTCAAGGTCGTGAGTAAAGGCGCTTATCAGCCCGTCCGCCACGTCCGCAGGCAGCAAACCGGCAATCAGTTCACTCTGGTAACGACGTAAGGACTGTTGCACCTGATGCGCAGAGAGGCGATCGGTCTGGCTCAGTTTCAGCCAGCTAATCAGCTGGTTGGTGGTGCTGCCCGCCGCAGAGACAACCATCATGTCCCCCGGCTGTGAATACTCGGTCATGATCCCTGCGACACGCAGATAACATTTCACATCAGCAAGACTACTACCACCAAACTTGTGCAGCTGACGACCCTTCGCCCCTGCCTGCGCTATCACACTCATGATTACCCCTTGGCTGCGACCCGGAAGCCATTTTCCAGATCGGCAATTAAATCTTCAGAATCTTCAATACCGGTCGAGATACGCAGCAGCGTCTCGGAAATCCCGGCGGCGGCACGTGCTTCGGGTGCCATACCTGCGTGCGTCATGGTTGCGGCGTGGGAGATCAAGCTTTCTACTCCCCCTAAGGATTCCGCCAGCGTAAACAATGACAACCCGCTCAGGAAGCGACGCAGCGTTTGCTCGTCACCGTCCAGTTCAAAACTTAACATCGCGCCAAATCCTTTCTGTTGGCGCGCGGCAATCTCGTGCCCCTGGTTTTCCGGCAGCGACGGGTGATAAAGCTTCTTCACCAGCGGCTGGGTTTTCAGGAAATCCACGATCGCCTGGGCATTACGCTGCGCCACGTCCATACGCGGTGACAGCGTGCGGATGCCGCGCAGCAGCAAATAGCTGTCGAACGCGCCCGCGGTGACGCCAATGTTATTGGCCCACCATGCCAGTTCAGTGACAACATCAGGATCTTTGGCAATCACCACACCCGCTACCACGTCAGAATGGCCGTTCAGATATTTCGTGCATGAATGCAACACCAGATCGGCACCCAGTGCCAGTGGGTTCTGAAGGGCCGGACTGAGGAACGTATTATCCACTACACTTATCGCTCCCGCATCCCTTGCGAGCTGACAAATTTTCGCAATATCGACTACGCGCAACAATGGATTGCTTGGACTTTCCACCAGAACCAGCTTCGGCTGTTCGGCTAACGCCTGTTTCAGCGCCTGTTCGTCGTTTTGATCGACAAACAACACGCGGTAGCAGCCACGTTTCGCCAGGCTATCAAACAGACGATAGCTGCCGCCGTAGCAGTCGTGCGGCGCCACCAGCAGATCGCCAGGTTTCAGGAACACCGTGGTTACCAGGTGAATGGCAGACATGCCGGTATTGGTTAATACCGCCCCTGCGCCGCCTTCCAGTTCCGCCAGCGCGCGCTGGGTAACGTCACGCGTAGGATTGCCGCGACGCGAGTAGTCATGCGCGCGAGGTTCATTAAATCCGGTGAAATTATAGGTGCTGGAGAGATGAATTGGCGGGACAACGCAGCCGTACTGCTCGTCATCATTCAATCCGCTACGCACTGCGATGGTGGCCTGTTTACGCGTCATGGTGAGGCTTCCTGGCGAATGAGGTGAAAAGTCAGGCACCAGAGTAAACATTGAAAGTATGGACGTCAATACATCTGGACATCTAAACTTCTTTGCGTATAGATTGAGCAATGCGCAAATAGCCGTTAAAATTATATGCTTTAGGACACGCTACAGCGGCAATATCCGTGCCTCGGTATCGTCTCTACGGTAAACTACGCAAGATTACGGTTCAAAACTGATGGTTACCGGTTTTGCACCTTTAGATTAATGACTGAGAGGATTAAAGGTATCTCATGGCTGAATGGAGCGGCGAATATATCAGCCCATACGCTGAGCACGGTAAGAAGAGTGAGCAAGTCAAGAAAATCACGGTGTCCATTCCTCTGAAGGTGTTGAAGATCCTCACCGATGAACGTACGCGTCGTCAGGTGAACAACCTGCGTCACGCCACTAACAGCGAACTGCTGTGCGAAGCGTTCCTGCATGCGTTTACCGGCCAACCGTTGCCGAACGATGACGATCTGCGCAAAGAGCGCAGTGACGAAATTCCAGAAGAGGCGAAGGTGATCATGCGTGAACTGGGTATCGACCCGGATACGTGGGAATACTGATAAGCGGATACAAAAAAGGCACCTTGCGGTGCCTTTTTTTCGGGAAACTTATTTAGCGCCCGGGATGCTGAAACGCTTGTTGAAGCGGTCAACACGGCCACCGGTTGCAACATCACGCTGCTTACCAGTGTAGAACGGGTGGCATTTGCCGCACACGTCCAGGTTCAGATCGTGACCCACGGTAGAGCGGATCTGGATAGAGTTACCGCAAGAGCAGTTTGCAGTAATCATTTCGTATTTCGGGTGAATATCTTTTTTCATGGGAGAACCTCAGTTAAGGCCGCGTCGCTCTTCCAGCCCTAACGCCAGACACCACGCGATGTTGAATGTAAGTTCTTTGGCGTAAAGTACACCAAAGGCGGCGAATCATACAGAATTTAACCAACGTATGCAAACTGATCCGCACGCCGCTTTCACTAATGTGTATACTAACGCGCCACTTTTCAAGTCAGGAAGATTCGATGCCCGTCGCTCACGTTGCCCTGCCCGTTCCGCTTCCCCGCACCTTTGACTACCTGCTGCCCGACAGCATGAGCGCCAAAGCGGGCTGTCGCGTGACCGTGCCGTTCGGTAAACAGCAGCGCGTGGGGATCATCGTCTCCGTCAGCGATAAAAGCGAGCTGCCGCTTACCGAGCTGAAATCGATCGTTGAAGTGCTGGATGATGAACCTGTTTACTCTCACAGCACCTGGCGACTGCTGCTGTGGGCGGCAGATTATTATCACCATCCTATTGGCGACGTATTGTTCCACGCCCTGCCGATTATGCTGCGTCAGGGTAAGCGCGCCAGCCATGCGCCAATGTGGTACTGGTTTGCCACCGAGCAGGGTCAGGCGGTCGACATTAACAGCCTGAAGCGCTCGCAAAAACAACAGCAGGCGTTGGCCGCGCTACGCCAGGGGAAAATCTGGCGCCATCAGGTCGACGAGCTCGAGGTGAGCGAAACCGCGTTGCAGGCATTAAGGAAGAAAGGGCTGAGCGAGCTGGCCAGCGAAGCACCTGCCCTTCACGACTGGCGCGACGGCTTTTCCGTCTCGGGCGATCGCCTGCGTCTGAATACCGAGCAGGCCACCGCCGTGGGCGCGATTCACAGCGCCGCCGATCGTTTCTCCGCCTGGCTGCTGGCGGGCGTCACCGGCTCCGGTAAAACCGAAGTGTATCTGAGCGTACTGGAAAATGTGCTCGCGCAGGGCAAACAGGCGCTGGTAATGGTGCCGGAAATCGGCCTGACGCCGCAAACCATCGCCCGTTTCCGTGAACGCTTTAATGCGCCCGTTGAGGTTCTGCACTCCGGCCTGAACGACAGCGAGCGCCTCAGCGCCTGGCTGAAAGCGAAAAACGGCGAAGCGGCGATTGTGATTGGCACCCGTTCCTCACTCTTTACGCCGTTTAAAAATCTCGGCGTTATCGTGATCGATGAAGAGCATGACAGCTCCTATAAACAGCAGGAAGGCTGGCGCTATCACGCCCGCGACTTAGCCGTGTACCGCGCCCACAGCGAGCAAATCCCCATTATTCTGGGGTCCGCCACCCCCGCGCTTGAAACGCTGCACAACGTTCGCCAGCGTAAATACCACATGCTGCGCCTGACGCGCCGCGCGGGAAATGCCCGTCCGGCTATTCAGCATGTGCTGGATCTGAAAGGCCAGCAGGTGCAGGCCGGGTTAGCGCCTGCGCTGATTAACCGCATGCGCCAACATTTGCAGGCGGGCAACCAGGTGATCCTGTTCCTGAACCGCCGCGGCTTCGCGCCTGCGTTGCTGTGCCACGACTGCGGCTGGATTGCCGAGTGCCCGCGCTGCGATCACTACTACACCTTCCACCAGGCTCAGCGCCATTTACGCTGCCACCACTGCGACAGCCAGCGTCCGGTACCCCGTCAGTGCCCGTCCTGCGGCTCAACGCACATCGTGCCGGTGGGTCTGGGGACGGAGCAGCTCGAACAGGCGCTGGCACCGTTCTTCCCTGATGTGCCCATTTCGCGTATCGACAGGGACACCACCAGCCGCAAAGGGGCACTGGAGCAGCAGCTGGCGGAAGTGCATCGCGGCGGCGCGCGCATCCTGATTGGTACTCAAATGCTGGCGAAAGGGCATCACTTCCCGGACGTGACGCTGGTCGCCCTGCTGGACGTCGACGGCGCGCTGTTCTCCGCGGATTTTCGCTCCGCCGAGCGTTTCGCACAGCTTTATACCCAGGTTGCTGGTCGCGCCGGTCGAGCGGGTAAGCAGGGCGAAGTAGTGCTGCAAACGCACCATCCTGAGCACCCGCTGCTGCAAACGCTGCTGCACAAAGGCTATGACGCCTTCGCGGACCAGGCGCTGGCCGAACGGCAGACGATGCAGCTTCCTCCGTGGACCAGCCACGTCATCATCCGTGCGGAAGATCATAACAACCAGCAGGCGCCGCTATTCCTGCAACAGCTGAGAAATCTCCTGCAGGCCAGCCCACTGGTGGATAATCAGCTGTGGATTTTAGGCCCGGTACCCGCGCTCGCCCCGAAACGCGGCGGCCGTTTCCGCTGGCAACTCTTACTTCAGCACCCTTCGCGTATCCGTTTACAGCAGATCGTCAGCGGCACGCTGGCGCTGATTAATACCCTGCCGGAAGCGCGAAAAGTGAAGTGGGTTCTGGACGTCGATCCGATTGAAGGCTGAAGACGGATCGAAAAATTTAATGCGCCTCACACTTTTTATGAAAATTCTGTAACCGATTCCATTAACTATCTGTAAAAATGGTGCGGTCCGCAGTTCGGTGTTCAGGCGAGGAGAAGACGTTGAAGTCCAGGAAAGAGGTTGCCTCGGCGACCATGAAAGACGTTGCCGAGAAAGCACAAGTCTCAACAGCAACCGTGTCCCGCGCATTGATGAACCCTGACAAAGTCTCCCAGGCGACCCGAAACCGGGTTGAAAAGGCGGCGCTTGAGGTCGGTTATTTCCCGCAAGCCATGGGGCGCAACGTTAAACGCAACGAATCCCGCACCATCCTGGTGATCGTGCCGGACATCTGCGATCCCTTCTTCAGCGAAATCATCCGCGGCATTGAGGTCACGGCCGCCGCCCAGGGCTATCTGGTGCTGATTGGTGATTGTGCCCACCAGAACCAGCAGGAAAAAACGTTCATCGACCTGATCATCACCAAGCAGATTGATGGCATGCTGCTGCTTGGCTCACGCCTGCCGTTTGATGCCAGCATTGAAGAACAGCGCAATTTACCGCCAATGGTCATGGCGAACGAATTCGCGCCGGAGCTGGAGCTGCCGACCGTTCATATCGATAACCTCACCGCCGCGTTCAACGCCGTGAACTATCTTCAGGAGCTGGGGCATAAGCGTATCGGTTGTATTGCCGGACCAGAAGAGATGCCGCTGTGTCATTACCGGTTGCAGGGCTACGTTCAGGCGCTTCGCCGTACCGGGGCTGTTGTCGATCCGCACTACATTGCGCGCGGTGATTTCACCTTTGAAGCGGGCGGGCAGGCGCTGGAAAAATTGCTTGCCTTGCCAGAACCGCCTACCGCGGTCTTCTGCCACAGCGACGTGATGGCGCTGGGGGCGTTATCCTACGCCAAACGTCACGGCCTGCGCGTGCCAAAGGACCTGTCGATAATCGGTTTTGATAATATTTCGCTTTCGGAGTTTTGCGATCCGCCGCTTTCGACTGTTTCGCAGCCGCGGTATGACATTGGCCGGGAAGCGATGCTGCTTTTGCTGGATCAGCTGCACGGTCAAACAGTTAGCAGTGGGTCACGACTACTGGATTGTGAGCTGATTGTGCGCGGCTCTACCCAGGCATTAACTTAAAGTAAATACCTTTCGACACCCTTATCTGGTCAAAGCCCCGTCGCTTAAGTAACATGGCGGGCTGACGAACGAATAAATACAGCGAAACGATAGTGGCACAACGAGATTATGTACGTCGCGGCCAGCCGGCACCTTCGCGACGCAAAAAGAGTAGTTCAAAAAGCAAGCAACGTAGCCTGTCTGCTGTCTCCCCAGCCATGGTCGCCATTGCTGCGGCTGTGCTGGTGGCCTTTATTGGCGGCCTCTACTTCATTACGCATCATAAAAAAGAAGAGTCTGAAGCCCTTCAGGGTAACAAGGTCGTCGGCAACGGCCTTCCTCCGAAGCCTGAAGAGCGCTGGCGCTACATTAAAGAGCTGGAAAGCCGCCAGCCTGGCGTACGTGCGCCTACCGAGCCTTCTGCCGGGGGTGAAGTGAAGAATGCCGATCAGCTGACGGACGAACAGCGCCAGTTGCTCGCTCAGATGCAGGCGGACATGCGCCAGCAGCCTACGCAGTTGAACGAAGTACCGTGGAACGAACAAACCCCGGCGCAGCGTCAGCAAACGTTGCAGCGCCAGCGTCAGGCACAGCAGCAAACGCAACAGCAGCAGTGGACGCAGACGCAGCCGGTACAGCAGCCGCGTACACAACCGCAGCAGCAGACGCGTACTGTACAAACGCAGCCTGTTCAGCAGCAGCCGAAAGCCCAGCCGCAGAAGCAAACAGCACAGCCGTATCAGGATCTGTTGCAGACGCCTGCACATACCACTGCGCAACAGCCAAAAACGCAGCAGGCTGCGCCGGTCACTAAAGAGACCGAGGCACCAAAGCAGACGGCTGAGAAAAAAGATGAACGCCGCTGGATGGTTCAGTGCGGTTCGTTTAAAGGCGCCGAACAGGCAGAAACGGTGCGAGCTCAGCTGGCATTTGAAGGATTTGACTCACGCATTACCACCAATAACGGCTGGAATCGCGTGGTGATTGGACCGGTCAAAGGCAAAGAAAACGCAGACGGCACCATTTCCCGTTTGAAAGTGGCTGGCCACACAAACTGCATTCGACTCGCCTCCGGGGGTTGAAACCCCCAAAATCCCCCCCATCTATCATTTAATTCAGCCCTGAGCACAGGCTCAGGGCTTCTGTTTCCCGAATCTGTAACCAGGGGGTCTGCTCGTGACAACAATAGTAAGTGTACGCCGTAACGGCCAGGTGGTAATTGCCGGTGATGGCCAGGCCACGCTGGGTAATACCGTCATGAAAGGCAACGTGAAGAAAGTACGTCGTCTTTATAACGACAAAGTGATCGCCGGTTTCGCAGGCGGCACGGCTGATGCCTTCACGCTGTTTGAACTGTTTGAACGCAAACTGGAAATGCATCAGGGTCATCTGGTGAAAGCCGCCGTTGAGCTGGCAAAAGACTGGCGTACCGACCGCATGCTGCGCAAGCTCGAAGCACTGCTGGCCGTGGCTGACGAAAACGCCTCGCTGATCATCACCGGTAACGGCGACGTGGTTCAGCCTGAAAACGACCTGATTGCCATCGGCTCTGGCGGCCCGTACGCCCAGGCCGCAGCCCGTGCGCTGTTGGAAAATACCGACATGAACGCACGCGATATCGCGGTGAAAGCGTTGGATATTGCAGGTGATATCTGCATCTATACCAACCACAATCACACCATCGAAGAATTGACCTCCAAAGCGTAAGGATCGCCCATGTCTGAAATGACCCCACGCGAAATTGTCAGCGAACTGAACAAACACATTATCGGCCAGGACAACGCCAAGCGCTCCGTGGCTATCGCACTACGTAACCGCTGGCGTCGCATGCAGCTCGACGAAGAGCTTCGCCACGAAGTGACACCAAAAAATATTCTGATGATCGGCCCGACCGGGGTGGGTAAAACCGAAATCGCCCGTCGTCTGGCCAAACTGGCTAACGCGCCGTTCATCAAAGTTGAAGCCACCAAGTTCACCGAAGTGGGCTATGTGGGTAAAGAAGTGGACTCCATCATCCGCGACCTGACCGATTCAGCGATTAAGATGGTGCGTGTCCAGGCGATTGAGAAAAACCGCTATCGCGCCGAAGAGATGGCCGAAGAGCGTATTCTCGACGTGCTGATCCCACCGGCAAAAAATAACTGGGGACAGGCTGAACAGCAGCCTGAACCTTCTGCTGCGCGTCAGGCATTCCGCAAAAAACTGCGTGAAGGCGAGCTGGACGACAAAGAGATTGAGATCGATCTCGCTGCCGCGCCAATGGGCGTTGAAATCATGGCCCCTCCGGGCATGGAAGAGATGACCAGCCAGTTGCAGTCCATGTTCCAGAACCTGGGCGGGCAGAAACAGAAAGCGCGTAAGCTGAAAATCAAAGACGCGATGAAGCTGCTGATTGAAGAAGAAGCCGCGAAGCTGGTTAACCCGGAAGAGCTGAAACAGGACGCTATCGACGCGGTTGAGCAGCACGGTATCGTGTTTATCGACGAAATCGACAAAATCTGTAAGCGCGGCGGCAACAGCTCCGGCCCGGATGTTTCCCGCGAAGGCGTTCAGCGCGACCTGCTGCCGCTGGTGGAAGGTTGCACCGTCTCTACCAAGCACGGCATGGTGAAAACTGACCACATTCTGTTTATCGCGTCAGGTGCGTTTCAGGTTGCCAGCCCATCCGATCTCATTCCGGAACTGCAGGGTCGTCTGCCAATCCGCGTTGAGCTGCAGGCGCTGACCACTGAAGATTTCGAACGTATCCTGACTGAGCCAAACGCTTCTGTGACCGTACAGTACAAAGCGTTGATGGCGACCGAAGGCGTGAATATCGAGTTCACCGACGATGGGATCAAACGCATCGCTCAGGCCGCATGGCAGGTCAACGAAACCACCGAAAACATTGGTGCGCGTCGTCTGCACACCGTGCTGGAACGCCTGGTGGAAGATATCTCTTACGATGCGAGCGACCTTAACGGTCAAACCATTACCATTGACGCAGAGTATGTGGGCAAACACCTGGATGCGTTAGTGGCAGATGAAGATCTGAGCCGTTTTATTCTATAATCGCGTTCAATGCATTTTCATCACTGTTGATGGGGGCTATGGCCCCCATTTTTATTGGCTAAATAACTATGACTGATATCAGCCGTACGCAGGCGTGGCTCGAAAGTCTGCGTCCAAAAACGCTTCCTCTGGCTTTTGCCGCCATTATCGTCGGTACCGCACTTGCCTGGTGGCAGGGGCATTTCGATCCCCTGGTGGCTGGTCTGGCGCTTGTCACCGCCGGGCTACTGCAAATCCTCTCTAATCTCGCCAATGATTACGGCGATGCGGTAAAAGGCAGCGATAAACCTGATCGTATCGGGCCGCTGCGCGGGATGCAAAAAGGGGTGATTACCCAGGCACAGATGAAGCGGGCGCTGATTATCACCGTGGTGTTGATTTGCCTGTCCGGCCTGGCGCTGGTGACGGTCGCCTCGAAAACCACCAGCGATTTCATTGGCTTCCTGGTGCTGGGCTTGCTCGCCATTATTGCAGCAATTACCTATACCGTCGGGACGCGTCCTTACGGGTATATTGGTCTGGGCGACATCTCCGTACTGGTGTTCTTCGGCTGGCTGAGCGTCATGGGAAGCTGGTACTTGCAGGCGCATACGGTGATCCCCGCCCTGTTCCTGCCCGCGACCGCCTGCGGTCTGCTGGCGACGGCGGTGCTGAATATCAATAACCTGCGCGACATCGACAGCGACCGTGAGAACGGTAAGAACACGCTGGCCGTGCGTCTGGGCCCGGTGAATGCCCGCCGCTATCACGCCTGCCTGCTCATCGGCGCGCTGGTCTGCCTGGCACTGTTCAATCTGATCTCTCTGCACAGCCTGTGGGGCTGGCTGTTTGTGCTCGCCGCACCGCTGCTGGTTAAGCAGGCCCGCTATGTCATGCGTGAACTCAGCCCGGCTGCCATGCCGCCGATGCTGGAGCGCACGGTAAAAGGCGCGTTGCTGACTAACCTGCTGTTCGTCATCGGGATTGTCTTAAGCCAGACGCTGAGTTAGCTGACAAATATCAATTAACAATTGATGATTTTGCCAACAAGGCATTTCGCACGATATACTGAACACATTCGCAGCAACAGAGCGTTAAACCTATGAAATACGATACCTCCGAGCTTTGTGACATCTACCAGGAAGATGTCAACGTCGTTGAACCCCTGTTCTCCAACTTTGGTGGACGGTCGTCGTTTGGCGGACAAATCATCACGGTGAAATGTTTCGAGGACAACGGGTTGCTGTACGATCTGCTCGAAGAGAACGGCCGTGGCCGCGTTCTGGTGGTCGACGGCGGCGGTTCCGTGCGCCGTGCATTGATTGATGCTGAACTGGCGGGAATTGCCGTCCAGAACGAGTGGGAAGGCATTGTGGTGTACGGTTCCGTGCGTCAGGTGGACGATCTCGAAGACATGGATATCGGGATTCAGGCCATCGCGGCCATACCGGTAGGCGCAGCGGGCGACGGCATCGGCGAAAGCGACGTGCGCGTCAATTTCGGCGGCGTGACCTTCTTCTCGGGCGACCACCTTTATGCTGACAATACCGGCATTATCCTTTCTGAGGATGCGCTGGATATTGAGTAGTTAATCGGTAAGCGAGATGCATAAAAAAACCGCCAACAGCAATGTGGCGGTTTTTTTGTCCCTCGGGATTCGCGGTCCGTTGGGTGATATTGCAACCTTTAACCAGGATTTTTATCTTACCCTGATTCATTCCTCAGGTAACCCCTGTCGACCCTTTATGAATTCCTAATTATGTGTGGAAACCTTAACTCCGCAGCTGTTGCTCATTATGATGCTGTGTCCCTTTCCGCCATCTCGCAAATGGGCGCCGGTCCAGGGAAAGGTGTATTCACAACCGTAAAGCAACCTTTAACCGGGCTTGTGTCCACCGACTTATCACCGGTGGTGAACGGTGGAGCGGTAAGCAGCAGGGACCGCATAATGAAACGCTATTTATGTATCGCGTTCATTGTCGCCAGCGTACTCGTTGTAAAGAGCGATGAACCTGTTGGGTTTGTTGCTTTTGCTACGACAGCGCAGGACAAGTAGCGTTAAGGCCGCCTCGGGCGGCCTTTTTTATGGTTTGATATCGGTTAGCGAAAACCATAAAAAAGCCGGGTGGCGGCTTCGCCTTACCCGGCCTAATCAGTTAACCCCACCGGAATTAAACTTCTTCCATACGTCCCAGCAGTGCCTGCAGGCGATCCTGCCAGCCGTTCTGCTGTTCGCGCAGCTGGTTGTTTTCGCGCTCCAGTTCTTCACGGCTGTGCTGAGCATTCTGAACTTCCTGGGACAGGGAGTTGTTTTTCTCTTTCAGCTCTTCAATTTCCATCTGCAGCAGGGTGATGGTGTCGATCGCCTGCTGTACTTTCGATTCCAGTTTCTCAAACACTTCTAAAGACATGATGCTACCTCTCCTGAATTGCAAGGCGACGCTTTAACGTAAACGCGCACGACATATACCGTCGATTGTATGGAGCGCGGCGCTCTGTGTCCAGCGACACACCGCGCAGATCGCGGTTTGCAACACTTTTAGGTCTGGTCCTGGTGCGTTCGCGGCATATACCCCTAAATTGTTAACTCTTTAGTTAATGAAATGATTCAGCTCACATTATACCGTTGATGCAAAAACGCGCTTTATGGCGCGAAAACGCTCATTTTATTGACACAGACCACACATTTTGATTTCGATATTTCTCGTTTGTGCTCGTTAACGATAAATTAACACTATGTCTACAGGGCATCGTGGCTGTCACGGGCGGTCACGCAAACAATAAACATTACTCTTTTGCAGGATTCCGATTATGAGTCAGACATCAACCTTAAAAGGCCAGTGCATTGCCGAGTTCCTGGGTACCGGGTTGTTGATATTCTTCGGAGTAGGCTGTGTCGCTGCACTGAAAGTGGCAGGTGCCAGTTTTGGTCAGTGGGAAATCAGTATTATCTGGGGTTTGGGCGTGGCGATGGCCATCTACCTGACCGCAGGGGTTTCCGGCGCACATCTTAACCCGGCGGTGACCATCGCGTTGTGGCTATTCGCGTGCTTTGACGGACGCAAAGTTGTCCCTTTCATCATTTCACAATTTGCCGGCGCCTTTTGCGCAGCGGCGTTAGTTTACGGGCTTTATTACAATCTTTTCACCGACTTCGAACAGACGCATCATATGGTGCGTGGCAGTGTCGAAAGTCTGGATCTGGCAGGCATTTTCTCAACGTATCCGAATCCGCATATTAATTTTGTGCAGGCGTTCGCAGTTGAAATGGTGATTACCGCTATTCTGATGGGCGTCATTATGGCACTGGGCGACGACGGAAACGGCATTCCGCGCGGCCCGCTGGCACCACTTTTGATTGGCCTTCTGATTGCGGTAATTGGCGCATCCATGGGTCCGCTGACCGGCTTTGCGATGAATCCGGCGCGTGACCTGGGTCCAAAAACCTTCGCCTTCTTTGCAGGATGGGGCGATGTCGCCTTTACCGGCGGCAAAGACATTCCTTACTTCCTGGTTCCGCTGTTCGGGCCAATCGTAGGGGCGGCGCTGGGCGCATTCGGCTATCGCAAATTAATTGGTCGCCACTTACCGTGCGACACCTGTGTGGAAGAGGAAAAAGAGACGACTTCCACCACACAACAAAAAGCTTCGCTGTAATCTGACTACGGGACACATACCATGACCGAAAAAAAATATATCGTTGCGCTCGACCAGGGCACTACCAGCTCCCGCGCTGTCGTAATGGATCATGACGCGAACATTGTCAGCGTGTCTCAACGCGAATTTGAGCAAATCTATCCGCGTCCAGGCTGGGTTGAACACGACCCGATGGAGATCTGGGCGTCACAAAGCTCCACGCTGGTGGAAGTGCTGGCGAAAGCCGACATCAGTTCTGACGAGATTGCCGCTATCGGTATCACCAACCAGCGTGAAACCACCGTTGTCTGGGAGCGCGAAACCGGTAAGCCCATCTACAACGCCATTGTCTGGCAGTGCCGCCGCACCTCAGAGATCTGCGAAAAACTGAAGCGCGACGGAATGGAAGAGTACGTGCGCAGTACAACCGGTCTGGTCATTGACCCCTATTTCTCCGGCACCAAAGTGAAGTGGATCCTCGATCACGTGGAAGGTTCACGCGAACGTGCACGACGCGGCGAGCTGCTGTTTGGCACCGTCGATACATGGCTTATCTGGAAGATGACTCAGGGACGCGTTCACGTCACCGACTACACCAACGCCTCGCGCACCATGCTGTTCAACATCAACACTCTGGAGTGGGATGACAAGATGCTGGACGCGCTGGACATTCCGCGTGCGATGCTGCCAGACGTGCGCAAATCTTCAGAAGTTTACGGCCAGACCAACATCGGCGGTAAAGGCGGCACCCGTATTCCTATCGCCGGTATTGCCGGTGACCAGCAGGCGGCGCTGTTCGGCCAGCTGTGCGTCAAGGAAGGGATGGCGAAGAACACTTACGGCACCGGCTGCTTTATGCTCATGAACACCGGCGAGAAAGCGGTGAAATCAGAAAACGGTCTGCTGACCACCATCGCATGCGGCCCACGCGGTGAAGTGAACTATGCCCTGGAAGGGGCGGTATTCATGGCGGGCGCCTCCATTCAGTGGCTGCGCGACGAGATGAAGCTGATCAGCGATGCGTTTGACTCCGAATACTTCGCGACCAAAGTGAAAGACACCAATGGCGTATACGTGGTGCCAGCGTTTACCGGTCTGGGCGCACCGTACTGGGATCCGTACGCCCGCGGCGCGATTTTCGGCCTGACGCGCGGTGTGAACTCAAACCACATTATTCGTGCGACCCTGGAATCCATCGCCTACCAGACGCGCGACGTGCTGGAAGCGATGCAGGCGGACTCCGGCATTCGTCTGCACGCCCTGCGCGTGGACGGCGGTGCGGTAGCCAACAACTTCCTAATGCAGTTCCAGTCCGACATTCTGGGTACCCGCGTTGAACGTCCTGAGGTGCGAGAAGTGACGGCGCTGGGCGCGGCGTATCTGGCAGGTCTGGCGGTTGGCTTCTGGCAAAACCTCGACGAGCTTCAGGAAAAAGCGGTGATCGAACGCGAATTCCGTCCAGGCATCGAAACCACCGAGCGCAACTACCGCTACAGCGGCTGGAAGAAAGCGGTGAAACGTGCCCTGGCATGGGAAGAGCACGACGAGTAAGACAGACTCACCCCTCACCCTAACCCTCACCCCAAAGGGGCGAGGGGACTTAAAACACCCTCTCCCCTTTGGGGTGAGGGGCTCAGACCGCACCACCCCTCCCCCTCCCCACTCTGTGATAAACTTCGTGCAATTCCTTTTGATTGTACGAGTACCTCATGAAACGTGAACTTGCTATCGAGTTTTCCCGCGTCACCGAAGCTGCCGCCCTCGCAGGCTACAAGTGGCTGGGCCGTGGCGACAAAAATACCGCAGACGGCGCAGCCGTCCACGCCATGCGCATTGTGCTTAATCAGGTCAATATCGATGGCACTATCGTCATTGGCGAAGGCGAAATCGACGAAGCCCCGATGCTCTACATCGGTGAAAAAGTCGGGACAGGCAAAGGCGATGCGGTGGATATCGCGGTCGACCCGATCGAAGGCACGCGCATGACGGCGATGGGCCAGGCCAACGCGCTGGCGGTGCTGGCGGTGGGCGATAAGGGCTGCTTCCTCAACGCGCCAGATATGTACATGGAAAAGCTGATTGTCGGTCCTGGTGCTAAAGGCGCTATCGACCTTAGCCTGCCGCTGGATGCCAACCTGCGCAATATCGCAGCGGCGCTGGGTAAACCGCTCAACGAACTCACCGTGACCATCCTGGCGAAACCGCGCCACGACGCCACCATCGCTTATCTGCAAGCACTCGGCGTGCGCGTATTTGCCATTCCTGATGGCGACGTTGCCGCCTCTATTCTGACCTGCATGCCGGACAGCGAGGTCGACGTGCTTTACGGCATCGGCGGCGCGCCGGAAGGTGTGGTCTCTGCGGCAGTGATCCGCGCGCTGGACGGCGATATGCAGGCGCGTCTGCTGCCACGCCATGAGGTCAAAGGCGACAGCGACGAGAACCTTCGCATTGGTGAAGACGAACTGGCGCGCTGTGCGGCGATGGGCATCGAGGCCAATAAAGTGCTCGCGCTGAACGAGATGGCTCGCAGCGATAACGTGGTCTTCTCCGCAACCGGCATCACCAAAGGCGATCTGCTGGATGGCATCACCCGCAAGGGAAACATGGCCACCACTGAAACCCTGCTGATCCGCGGCAAATCCCGCACCATTCGCCGCATTCAGTCCATTCATTATCTCGACCGCAAAGACCCGGACGTACAGACGCACATTCTGTAAAACCGTTTGATCGATAGAGCTTTCCGGCCCGAATGGGCTGGAAATGTTTCCCACAAGTACGGAAGATAGAAGAGAGAAACAGCACAGGAGAAGATCATGGCGGACTGGGTAACAGGTAAAGTCACAAAGGTACAGTTCTGGACCGATGCGCTATTTAGCCTCACGCTGCACGCTCCCGTTCATCCGTTTACCGCCGGGCAGTTTGCCAAGCTCGGGCTGGATATCGACGGTGAACGCGTACAGCGCGCCTACTCTTACGTTAACGCGCCTGATAACCCGGATCTCGAGTTCTATCTGGTCACCGTCCCGGACGGTAAGCTCAGCCCGCGCCTCGCCGCGCTGAAACCGGGCGATGAGGTGCAGATTGTCTCCGACGCGGCGGGGTTCTTCGTGCTGGATGAAATCCCCGACTGTGACACGCTCTGGATGCTGGCGACCGGCACGGCCATCGGCCCGTATCTCTCTATCCTGGAGTACGGCAAAGATCTGGAGCGCTTTAAGAATATCGTGCTGGTTCACGCCGCGCGCTACGCCGCAGACCTGAGCTATTTGCCGCAGATGCAGGCGCTGGAACAGCGATATGGCGGGAAGTTAAAAATTCAGACGGTGGTCAGCCGCGAAACCGCAGCTGGCTCGTTAACCGGCCGCGTTCCGGCGTTGATTGAAAGCGGCGCGCTGGAAGAGGCGGTGGGTTTACCGATGAATACCGAAACCAGCCATGTGATGCTGTGCGGTAACCCGCAAATGGTGCGCGATACGCAGCAACTGCTGAAGGATACCCGGCAGATGACGAAACACCTTCGCCGCCGACCGGGCCATATGACCGCCGAACACTACTGGTGATCAGCGGTACTTCACCTCAAGGGTATCTTTTCCGTATTTGTTCTCGCTCTGGGTGCCAATAAACGCACCCAGTTCGACAACCATCATCACAAAGATAACCGTCGGCAGCAGTCTGCCCACCACCCACGGGAGGATGGAGGGCAGCATTGACCAGTTCCCCGCCACCAGCATCCACGCCAGAATAATCAGAAAAGCCCAAGCGCCGGAGCGACCGCGATCGTGCAGACGTTTCACCACCACGGCGGCGGTTGGCCACAGTAAACAGACCAGCGCAAAAGCCGCAGTTTGCGTGCTCAGCCAGGCGTTATAGGCAACAAAAAACAGAAGCAGCATAGCGACAACCCACGCTGCCATCCAGATCCAGAAGTCACGGCGTCCAATACGCCCTTTGAATGAAAACAACCACTGCTGTATGGTCATGTAAGGTTCCTTATTATTGTTTAGCCCGCATTTTACCCTGGAGTTGTGACCTTTTGACAAGCCGACCAGATATCGTTTTAATCATGGGCAATAACGGCCAGGGGCAATGTTGATGAAAAGTTCGGCACACTCTCTTTATTTGTGTTTAGCGATGCTGAGCGCCAGTTTTTCTCTGCACGCCGCGGAACCGGCTTCCCCGGTCACCGCCCCCTACCTTCTGGCGGGCGCCCCCTCTTTCGATCAATCTATCAGCCAGTTCCGCGAAGCCTTCAATAAAGAAAACCCCTCGCTTGCGCTGGGGGAGTTCCGTGCGATTGACGGTGCCCGCGATACGCCAACCCTGACCCGCGCTGCCAGCAAAATTAACGAGAATCTATATGCTTCCACTGCCCTTGAGCGCGGAACGTTAAAAATCAAAAGCATGCAGATCACCTGGTTGCCGATTCAGGGCCCAGAGCAGAAAGCAGCGAAAGCGAAAGCGCTGGAGTATATGAGCGCTATTCTGCGCGCCTTTACTCCCACCTTCACGAAAGCGCAAAGCCAGCAAAAGCTGCAAAAACTGCTTACCGCCGGGAAAAACAAACGCTATTACGCCGATACGGAAGGTGCCGTTCGCTATGTTGTCGCAGATAACGGCGAAAAGGGGCTGACCTTCGCGGTTGAACCGATTAAGCTGGCCCTATCAGACGCACTCGAGGGGGCGAATTAATGACAAAAAGCAAAGCCTTTCGAGGGAAAATCTCTATACTGATTCACAGACCATGCTGCCCTTAAGGGCGGCCATATTCCTTAATTCGCTTATTGAGCGTGGAGAATTGAAATGCGACATCCTTTAGTGATGGGTAACTGGAAACTGAACGGCAGCCGCCACATGGTAAACGAACTGGTTGCTAACCTGCGTAAAGAGCTGGCTGGCGTGACCGGCTGCGCGGTTGCTATCGCTCCGCCGGATATGTACCTGGATCTGGCTAAACGTGCCGCTGACGGCAGCCACATCATTCTGGGCGCGCAGAACGTTGACGTTAACCTGTCTGGCGCGTTTACCGGTGAAACCTCCGCTGAAATGCTGAAAGACATCGGCGCGAAATACATCATCATCGGCCACTCTGAGCGTCGCACCTACCACAAAGAATCTGACGAGTTCATCGCGAAGAAATTCGCTGTGCTGAAAGAGCAGGGTCTGATCCCGGTTCTGTGCATCGGTGAAACCGAAGCAGAAAACGAAGCGGGTAAAACCGAAGAAGTGTGCGCACGTCAGATCGACGCTGTGCTGAAAACCCAGGGCGCGGCAGCGTTCGAAGGCGCGGTTATCGCTTACGAGCCAGTCTGGGCGATCGGTACCGGCAAATCTGCAACTCCAGCGCAGGCACAGGCGGTGCACAAGTTCATCCGTGACCACATTGCAAAAGCAGACGCGAAAGTGGCTGAGCAGGTCATCATCCAGTACGGCGGTTCCGTTAACGCATCAAACGCAGCTGAGCTGTTCACCCAGCCAGACATCGATGGCGCGCTGGTTGGCGGCGCATCCCTGAAAGCAGACGCTTTCGCGGTGATCGTTAAAGCGGCAGAAGCGGCTAAGCAGGCGTAATTGCCTTTGGGGCGGGTGGCGCTTCGCTAACCCGCCCTACAAAACCACTACAAACGTCCTAATACGCTAAACCACAAATAATCCAGCGGCAGCAGCACCAGATACGTCGCAATCGCCAGCGCCAGGCAGAGCAGCATCCCCGCCTTCGCAGGCACTTTCCCTAAGCCCATCGCCACCACAATCGGCGACGCCTGATACGGCAGCAGCGGCGTGGAATACCCCAGCACCTGAATCATGATCACCGACAGCAGCGGGAAGCCGGTCGCGTCGGAGAAGCTCTGCGCCAGCGTGGTGTACAGCGCCGGAACGCCGTTGGCGGTCATAATGAAGTTGAGCGCCGTGGTGATCCCCGTCAGCGCCAGGAAGCTGGTAAACTGGCGGTCTGCATCCAGCGGCATGATATGGAGCAACGCCTCACCTACGGCCGCACCGATACCGGTCTGCGTCACCGTAATGGCCAGCCCGAGTATACCCGCGACGTAAATACAGGTGCGCATATTCACCCCCGCCGAGAACTCCTCACCGGTGATAAAACCAATGCGCGGGAGCAGGACGATGACCGAGGCCGCCAGCCCTGTCCACGCTGGGCCCACGCCGTGCCAGCTCTCCGTTACCCACATCGTCAACACCACCGCCAGCAGCCAGGCGAGTCGTTTTTCGTCACGCCCCATCGGTTCCGATGGCGCGAGATCCTTCGCCGGTTTTGGGTTGCCGGGAAACAGCCAGCAGATCAGGCCAATCAGAATCAGGCCTTTGAGAATACCCAGCACCGGCGTGTGCAGCAGCAGATACGGGACATAGTTGAGGTGGATGCCGTATGAGCCCTCCGCCGCGCCGCTCATCACCAGGTTTGGCACGTTAGCGGGCAAAATAGTGGCCGAGAGCTGGAAGGTGCCAAACCCGACCGCCAGCGCCAGGCCAAACCAGGCCCGCGAGCCATCAGGAATGCCGGCCCGCTTCGCCATCGCGGCGACAATCGGCATCAGCAGCGCAATACGTCCCATGTTCGACGGCATCACGAATGCCAGGGCATAGCTCAGCAGCACAACGCTTGCCACCATCAGCACCCAGGAGTCGGTAAGCTTTGCCGACAGCGCCCGGGCGGCCCTGTCCGCCAGGCCGGTTTTCCGAATCGCCACGCCCAGCACAAAGCCGCTGAACACCAGCCAGAAGGCAGACGAGGCGAAGCCGCCAAAGATCACTTCCGGCGGGGCGATTCTGGCGGTCATCGCCGCCGTAAAGAACAGCAGCGCGGTGATAAATTCCGGCAACAGCGACGTCGCCCACAGCACGATGGTGACGCCGACGATCAGCGAGGGAAGCAGCAGAGGATGCGTTAACCAGAGCGACATACCTGTCTCCTGTAGAATTTTTCAGCAAGTCTACGGCGACAGGCAGGGCGAGTAAACGCTATTTATGGTGGGGTCACTTCAGGATATCGCATTGATGATCCTGCAATTCCTCAGCCGACGCGCGGTTAAAGGTAAGCAGGTTACGCTCTGTCGCCAGCAATACAAACGAGCCGTCTGACTGCTGCGCCATCGCCAGCGCGAAGCGTCCCATATGGTCGCGCGCTTCCGGCAGCTCTTCCGCCAGCATCATAAACGGGCTGCGCTGCACCAGTTCGTTCTCCGTCACCCGACGGGCAAGGTACTCATGCCCTTCCAGCCCGCCCGGAAGCGGTAGCCACTGGGTGCTGATTTGCCCCTGCGCCGCGTTCAGCTTCTCGCGCACGTCCGGGCGCAGGCAGGAGATGTGGATATGGAAATGGTTTTGCGTGCGCCCGGTCGGGGAGTTGATGGTCAGAGAAACAGCGCTGTCAGGCACGTCGGCTCCCCGTTTCATGCTCATAAAATGACGAGACTGCCATGCCAGCCAGAAGAAATTCGGTGTCTGAGGCTCAGTCAGCAGCGGGCTTTCGGTGCCGTTGATACGGTACGTGGGCATCAGCAGGTATTGCAGCGGTCCGTTGCGGTCCTTGAACACCACGTAGCCCGCATCTGGCATCACCTGCGCACACGGTGCCGGGTTACGGTTATGCAGCTGGTTGGGCACACACTGGTCGAGAACGATATGACGCAACGCATTCGGATTACCCGCTTTCATCCAGTACACGCCGCCTGCGGCAAGGGCGATAACGATCAGAATCAGTAAGATAATTTTTTTCACAACGCGTTCCCTGTTTTCAATAGAGGCAAAAGAGTAACGCAAAATGATGACCAAATAAAAAACCCGGTGGATTTCTCACACCGGGTTACCGTGTCGTTCTTTGTAAAACGCTTAGCGCTTGCTGATCTGGTCGAAGGTGCCGCCGTTAGAGAAGTGCTCTTTTTGCGCTTTGGTCCAGCCGCCAAAAACATCATCGATAGTGAACAGCTTCAGTTTCGGGAAGGCGTTTTCGTATTTCTTCGCGACGGCCTCATCGCGCGGGCGGTAGAAGTTTTTCGCCGCAATTTCCTGCCCTTCCGGTGAGTAGAGGTACTTCAGGTAGGCTTCCGCCACCGCTTTGGTGCCCTTCTTATCAACAACCTTATCGACGACGGAGACGGTCGGCTCAGCCAGGATGGATTCGCTCGGGGTCACGATCTCGAATTTGTCTTTACCCAGCTCGTTGGTCGCCAGCAGGGCTTCGTTTTCCCAGGCAATCAGTACGTCGCCGATGCCGCGCTCGACGAAGGTGTTAGTTGCGCCGCGCGCGCCGGAGTCCAGCACTTCGACATTTTTAAACAGCGCTTTCACGAATTCCTGCGCTTTAGCCTGGTCACCGTTGTTGTGGTGCAGGGCGTAGCCCCAGGCCGCCAGGTAGTTCCAGCGTGCGCCGCCGGAGCTTTTCGGGTTCGGCGTGATGACAGACACGCCCGGCTTAATCAGGTCGTTCCAGTCTTTAATCTGTTTCGGGTTGCCTTTGCGCACCAGGAAGACAATGGTCGAGGTGTATGGCGCAGAGTTGTCCGGCAGGCGCTTGATCCAGTTTTTGTCGATACGGCCACGCTCCGCGATCGCGTCTACGTCATAAGCCAGCGCCAGGGTAACCACATCGGCTTCAATGCCGTTGATCACCGATGTCGCCTGCTTACCTGAACCGCCGTGAGACTGGCGAACCACCACGTTATCGCCGGTTTCCTGTTTCCAGTGCGCCGCAAAAGCTTTGTTGTACTGGTCGTACAGTTCACGCGTCGGATCGTACGACACGTTCAGTAACTGAATGTCCTTTGCCAGAACGCTGGTCGATGCCAGCAATAATGTTAACCCCACGCCCCATTTATTCATCGCCCGGCTCTCTTGTTTAGTGTTTTGATGAATGCAGCGTGCCAGAAAGCTAACCGATGATTAAAGAATAAAAAAAGATTGGCTATAACGTGGAGGAATAAAAAAAGGATGGGCACAAAAAAGCCGGGTGGCGGCTACGCCTTACCCGGCCTACGATCCGTGCTTTTGTAGGCCCGGTAAGCGCAGCGCCACCGGGCAACAGAGCCGATCAGTACAGTTTTTTCGCGCAGTCCAGCCAGTCACCTTTGAACGGACGCTTCATGTTTTCAATGGCGTCGATGATGTCATGGTGAACCAGTTTCTCGTTCTGAATACCGACGCAGCGGCCGCCGTGGCCCTGTAGCAGCAGCTCGATCGCGTACGCACCCATGCGGGACGCCAGGATACGGTCGTACGGGCCTGGGGAACCGCCACGCTGAATGTGACCCAGAACGGTCGCGCGGGTTTCGCGTTTGGTTTCGGTTTCGATGTACTTCGCCAGCTCGTCAACGTCACAGATGTGCTCGGTGATAGCAACGATGGCGTGTTTCTTACCTTTCGCGATGCCGGCTTTGATCTCTGCGACCAGATCTTCACGGCTGAACTCTACTTCCGGAACTACCACGAACTCACAGCCACCGGCAATGGCCGCCGCCAGGGTCAGGTCGCCGCAGTAACGGCCCATCACTTCAACAATGGAAATACGCTGGTGAGAGGAAGAGGTGTCACGCAGGCGGTCAATCGCTTCCACAACGGTACCCAGCGCGGTGAAGTAACCGATGGTGTAATCAGTGCCTTTGATGTCGTTGTCGATGGTGCCAGGCAGGCCGATGCACGGGAAGCCCATTTCAGTCAGACGTTTTGCACCCATGTACGAGCCGTCGCCGCCGATAACCACCAGCGCATCCAGACCCCGTTTTTTCATGTTTTCGATAGCCACTTCACGGATGTGTTCGTCACGGAATTCCGGGAAGCGCGCGGAACCGAGGAAAGTACCGCCACGGTTGATCATGTCAGACACGCTGTAGCGGTCGAGCTGAACCATGCGGTCTTCATACAGACCCAGGTAACCGTCATAGATACCAAAAACTTCCAGACCTTCCGTCAGCGCTGCACGGACAACCCCACGGATTGCCGCGTTCATGCCCGGCGCATCACCGCCGCTTGTCAACACACCGATTTTCTTAATCATGACTACCTCTGAACTTAGGAATGCAAAATTGAAATCTGCTGCCGGAAGAAACTGTTCAACCGTCGAATACTGCAAATAGTATATCAATCCCTTCCAGCTGAATTGATTCAGGTCAGGCCATATGGTGGTAATTTATCCACAAAATGCTGGTCTGGCTCACTTTTTTACAACGAATTACGAAAGCTCAAAACGCCCTGGGGACGACAGAGCACGGATCCTGGTGAATAATGACGTCTGACCCAGGGAAACGCTGCAAAATCGCCTGCTCCACCTGTTCAGCGACCATATGCGCCTGAACCAGTGGCAGGTTGTCTTCCATTTCCAAATGAATCTGAATAAAGCGGGTCGGCCCTGACTGCCGCGTACGAAGATCGTGAGCACCACTGACGCCAGGCCAGTGGGTCACGATGGCATAAATTTCATCACGTTCTGCATCCGGAAGCGCACGGTCAAGAAGCGACTGTACCGCGTCATACCCCATCCGCAACGCGCTGTATAAAATATAGATCCCTATCCCTAACGCAAACAACGCATCGGCACGATGCCAGCCATACCAGGCCAGACCGAGCGCAATAAGAATAGCCCCATTCATCATAACATCAGACTGATAATGAAGCATATCGGCCCGTACAGCCTGGCTTTGTGTTTTGCGTACAACCCAGCGCTGGAACGTTACAAGAACAAGTGTGCTTATAAGTGCAACTACGGTTACGACCACACCAACGCCCGGATCGTTCATCGGAGAAGGCGAAATAAGATGCTGAATGCCGGTCAAAAACAGGAAAAGCGCGGAGCCAGAAATAAACATACTTTGTGCCAGCGCGGCCAGCGATTCCGCTTTGCCGTGGCCAAACGTATGCTCTTCATCTGCCGGTTGCAGCGAATAGCGCACCACCAGCAGGTTGGTCAGCGAGGCGGCAATATCCACCAGTGAATCCACCAGCGCCGCCAGAATACTAACCGACCCGGTGTACCACCACGCGAAAATTTTAATGATCAGCAAACACGACGCCGTCACCGTCGCGGCTATTGCGGCCCGGCTTACCAGCCGTCCATAGGATTGATTCATAAACACTCCTGTCATGCCATGGCGCTAGTATAACGGATGGCGGTGGAGTGAAAGGATGAATAAAGCGTTAACAACACTGAACGATGGGCAAAAAAAACCCCCACATCATGTGGGGGAAGACAGGGATGGTGTCTATGGCAAGGAAAACAGGGTTTACTGGTTACTACGGGTACTGCTATTGCTACTGAAAAGCGTCATATCTGAGCTTCGCTGCATCCGTGCAACCTCACGCAACTGGTTCATACGTTGCTGATGTTTGGTATTCAAAACCGCTTGCTGCTCGGGCGTTAGCAGGTGGAACATCTGGTTGCGAACCTTCGCCATTTCTACCTGGCGGGCAACCTGTTCCTGCGCCATTTTTTCTGCCTGAGCGCGTACAGCGCTTTCGTCAAAATTTTCTGCGGTGACAAGGCGATGCATTGTCTCCATTTCGCTAACATTAACAGGGGGCTGGTCGTGTCTTGCCCTCTGCATCAGATCTCGCATCTGTTGACGCTGATGTTCGGTTAAACTTATGCCGTCAAACATATGGCTTTGGCTGCTGTGCTGCGTTGCGCCCTCTGCTGAGGAACCGTTATCGCTGTTGATAGCTACAGCAGCCTGGCTAAACGCACAGAAGGCCAGCGTTGAGGCCATGACGGCAGCGGTAACTTTGCGCATCACTTGCTCCCAAAATCTTTCGTGTCGCGATTCAACGAGAGACAGTCTACGATTCAGGCTGCAAACATGCGTCAGGGGGTGTAAAACAACGTAAAGTCATGGATTAGATAGCCTTGATGTCGTAATTTCTGCCTCGGAGGTATTTAAACAATGAATAAAATCCTGTTAGTTGATGATGACCGAGAGCTCACATCTCTTTTAAAGGAGTTGCTCGACATGGAAGGTTTCAACGTCCTGGTTGCCCATGATGGGGAACAGGCGCTGAGTCTCCTTGACGACAGCATCGATTTACTTTTGCTCGACGTCATGATGCCGAAGAAAAACGGTATTGATACGTTGAAAGAGCTTCGCCAGACACACCAGACCCCCGTCATTATGCTGACCGCACGCGGCAGCGAGCTTGACCGCGTACTCGGCCTTGAGCTGGGTGCGGATGACTATTTACCTAAGCCGTTCAACGACCGTGAACTGGTGGCCCGTATTCGCGCGATCCTGCGCCGCTCTCACTGGAGCGAGCAGCAGCAGAATACCGACAACAGCTCACCTACGCTGGAAGTGGACTCCCTGAGCCTGAACCCGGGCCGCCAGGAAGCGAGCTTCGACGGTGAAACGCTGGAGCTAACCGGCACCGAGTTCACCCTGCTGTATCTGCTGGCGCAGCATCTCGGCCAGGTGGTGTCGCGTGAACACTTGAGCCAGGAAGTGCTGGGCAAACGCCTCACCCCGTTTGACCGCGCCATCGATATGCATATCTCGAACCTGCGCCGTAAACTGCCGGAGCGTAAAGACGGTCACCCCTGGTTTAAAACCCTGCGTGGTCGCGGTTATCTGATGGTTTCCGCTTCATGATAGGCAGCTTAACCGCCCGCATCTTCGCCATCTTCTGGCTGACGCTGGCACTGGTTTTAATGCTCGTTTTGATGTTGCCAAAACTCGACTCACGCCAGATGACGGAGCTGCTCGACAGCGAGCAACGTCAGGGCGTGATGATCGAGCAGCACGTGGAAGCGGAGCTGGCAAACGATCCGCCGAACGATTTAATGTGGTGGCGCAGGCTGTTTCGCGCTATCGACAAGTGGGCGCCCCCCGGACAACGTCTTTTACTGGTCACCAGTGAAGGCCGCGTGATTGGGGCCGATCGCAATGAAATGCAGATTATCCGCAACTTTATTGGCCAGGCGGATAACGCCGATCACCCACAGAAAAAGAAATATGGTCGGGTAGAAATGGTGGGTCCTTTCTCGGTGCGGGATGGGGAAGATAACTACCAGCTCTACCTGATTCGCCCCGCGAGCAGTTCCCAGTCCGACTTCATCAACCTGCTGTTTGACCGTCCGCTGTTGCTGTTGATTGTCACCATGCTGGTTAGTTCCCCACTGCTGTTATGGCTGGCGTGGAGCCTGGCGAAACCGGCGCGTAAGCTGAAAAACGCGGCGGACGAAGTGGCGCAGGGCAACCTGAGGCAGCATCCGGAGCTGGAATCCGGGCCGCAGGAGTTCCTGGCCGCCGGAACCAGTTTTAACCAGATGGTGAGCGCGCTTGATCGAATGATGACGGCCCAGCAACGTCTGCTGTCGGATATCTCCCACGAGCTGCGGACGCCGCTCACGCGTTTACAGCTGGGTACCGCCCTGCTGCGCCGTCGCAGCGGTGAGAGCAAAGAGCTGGAGCGTATTGAGACGGAAGCGCATCGCCTGGACAGCATGATCAACGACCTGCTGGTGATGTCGCGTAATCAGCAGAAAAACGCGCTGGTGAGCGAAACGGTGAAAGCCAATCACCTCTGGCATGAGGTGCTGGACAACGCGGCGTTCGAAGCGGAACAGATGGGCAAATCCTTCACCGTCAATTTCCCGCCGGGCCCGTGGCCGCTGTACGGTAACCCCAACACGCTGGAAAGCGCGCTGGAGAATATCGTGCGTAACGCCCTGCGCTACTCGCATACGAAGATTGAAGTGGCGTTTTCGGTGGATAAAGACGGGATCACTATCATCGTGGACGACGACGGTCCAGGCGTCAGCCCGGAAGATCGCGAGCAGATTTTCCGTCCGTTCTACCGTACCGACGAGGCGCGCGACCGTGAATCTGGCGGTACGGGGCTGGGTCTGGCGATTGTTGAAACCGCCATGCAGCAGCACCGTGGCTGGGTGAAAGCCGATGACAGCCCGCTGGGCGGTCTGCGGTTAACGCTGTGGCTGCCGCTGTATAAGCGTTCGTAATCCCCTCACCCTAACCCTCTCCCCATAGGGGAGAGGGGACGGCTCGGTGCGGTCTTTTCACCCTCGCCCCTTTGGGGAGAGGGCCGGGGTGAGGGGCAATTATTTCCCCCATAATCTCCGCGAACTGCTCTCGATCTTGCCGCTTATCCGCCGCTTCTGCATCGTTCTGGTCCAGCTGGTGGATAATCCTGCCGCTGACAGCAGGCGGTGAAACTGTTCATCGTCGAAGGGCATATGCCAGGCAATGGCACAGGCCTCGTATACCGACACCTCACTCAGGCGCGAAGCCAGCTCAAGCGGCGCATCCGCCGAAATCTGTCCCGCCTGCACAACGCGATACAGCCAGCCGGTTTTAGCCGCGTTTTGCAGCTGGGCCGACATATCCTGAATGCCAAAATGGTAGTTAAGCTTGAAGCACGGCGAGCGCGGCTGGGTGACCTGAATCAGAGCATCGCCCCAGCGATAAATATCGCCAATAAAGACGTTCTTCTCCGTCAGCCCTTCCGTTGAGAGATTTTCGCCAAACGCGGGGGCGACGAAGAGGTCCGCCTGTCCAGGAAATTCGGTTTTCCAGTGCTGATAGTGCTCGCGCGGATAGTGGCACAGCGCGCGATCGGGCCCGCCGTGGATTTTCTTTTCGGCCTGCTGGTCACCCGCCAGACCAAGCTCGGTAAGCGTCAGCTCACCGTCGACCTGCACTTTGGCGATAGCGCTCGGGCGACTGCCTTCGTACTCCCTTACCTTGCCTGTAAACACATTCACCGGGTAATGCATCTCCACTCCTTCAGATACAAAAAAAGCGAGTCATCAGACTCGCTTCTCACAGGCGTCAATGCAACCTTATTTTTTAGCGGCGAAACGCGCTGCTGCTTCGTCCCAGTTCACTACATCCCAGAAGGCTTTGATGTAGTCAGGGCGACGGTTCTGGAACTTCAGGTAATAAGCGTGTTCCCACACGTCCAGACCCAGAATTGGGAAGCCGGATGCGCCAGAGATAGCTTCACCCATCAGCGGGGAGTCCTGGTTTGCGGTTGAAACGACCGCCAGTTTGTCACCTTTCAGGACCAGCCACGCCCAGCCAGAGCCGAAACGGGTTGCAGCGGCTTTTTCGAATTCCGCTTTGAAGTTGTCAACGGAACCGAAGTCACGCTCGATAGCCGCTTTCAGGTCGCCCTGAAGGGTGGTGCCGGTTTTCAGGCCTTTCCAGAACAGGCTGTGGTTAGCGTGACCGCCCGCGTTGTTGCGCAGCACGGTTTTCTTGTCTGCTGGCAGCTGGTCCAGTTTGGTGATCAGCTCTTCAACAGGCAGATTAGCGAACTCTGGCAGGCTTTCCAGCGCAGCATTCGCGTTATTCACGTAGGTCTGGTGATGTTTAGTGTGATGGATTTCCATCGTCTGCTTGTCGAAATGCGGTTCCAGTGCGTCGTAGGCATACGGCAGGGATGGCAGTGTATAACTCATAATCCTCTCCATTATTGTCGGGCGGCACAGCTGTTAATGCCGCGTAAGCAGTTGGTTCATTATAGTTAATTAAATGATATTGAAAATGATTATCAATGCCGTAGTTTTTATAAGGTTATTCGGTTTTTGAGAAATGAAGGAATTGTGAGTCTGCTCACGCGGTTAACGTGCTGATTGCCATTCAAAACAAAAGTGCGGCAACCTTCTGAAGGTTCCCAAACCGCCTAATTTTTACACTCATCAAGTCGGCGGGAAGCCTCCGGCTATAAAAACGATGAGGATGTAAAAATGAATCATGCGATTACGATGGGTATCTTCTGGCATTTGATAGGCGCGGCCAGTGCAGCCTGTTTCTATGCCCCGTTTAAAAAGGTGAAAGGCTGGTCATGGGAAACCATGTGGTCCGTTGGCGGTACCGTGTCCTGGCTGATTTTGCCGTGGACAATCAGCGCCATGCTGCTGCCCGATTTCTGGGGCTACTTCTCCTCCTTCAACGCCTCCACCCTGCTGCCGGTATTCCTGTTCGGCGCGATGTGGGGTATCGGTAATATCAACTACGGCCTCACCATGCGCTACCTCGGAATGTCGATGGGGATTGGCATCGCGATCGGCATTACGCTGATTGTTGGCACCCTGATGACGCCAATCCTCAACGGCAACTTCGATGTGCTGATCAACACCCAGGGTGGGCGAATGACGCTGCTGGGCGTGCTGGTAGCGGTGATCGGCGTGGGAATTGTCACCCGCGCGGGCCAGTTGAAAGAACGCAAGATGGGCATCAAAGCCGAAGAGTTCAACCTGAAGAAAGGGCTGCTACTGGCGGTGATGTGCGGCGTCTTCTCGGCGGGCATGTCGTTCGCGATGAACGCCGCCAAACCGATGCACGACGCCGCTGCGGCGCTGGGCGTCGACCCGCTGTACGTTGCCCTGCCAAGCTACGTGGTGATCATGGGCGGCGGCGCACTGGTAAACCTCGGCTTTTGCTTCATTCGTCTGGCAAAAGTGAAGAATCTGTCGGTAAAAGCCGACTTCTCGCTGGCAAAACCGCTGATCGTCACCAACGTCCTGCTTTCCGCCCTCGGCGGTCTGATGTGGTATCTGCAATTCTTCTTCTACGCCTGGGGTCACGCCAGTATTCCGGCGCAGTATGACTACATGAGCTGGATGCTGCACATGAGCTTCTACGTGCTGTGCGGCGGGCTGGTTGGGCTGGTGCTGAAAGAGTGGAACAACGCCGGGCGTCGTCCGGTTGGCGTGCTGAGCCTGGGCTGCGTGGTGATTATTATTGCGGCCAATATCGTCGGCCTCGGCATGGCGAACTGATTACGCTTCCTTTCGACTGCGATGACGCCACTGAACCGGCGTCATCCCCACCTCACGGTTAAACACCACCGAAAAGTAGTTACTGTCCTCAAAGCCGCAGCGCATCGCCACTTCACTCACCATCAGCTCAGTATGCTGTAACAGATACTGAGCGTGGCAGATGCGCAGCTGGCGCAGATAGTGGTTTACCGTCATCCCCGTCTGGGTGCGGAACTGCTGGCGCAGCGCGCGCTCGCTGCACTGCTCCTGCTCGCAGAATTTTTCCAGCACGAAACTCTTGTTAAGACTGCCCGCAAGCCGGGTGATGAGCTTATCCAGCAGCGCTTCCTGCGTGGTGGCAGAGGGATTATCCGTAGCGTAACGATGGCGCTTCAGGGTCATCACCAGCTGGGCAAAAAGCAGCTCCGACATCTGGTTTGCCACCGGATCGCTCTTCTGGCTCTCCTGCTCCAGCTGGGAAATCGTCTGGCGCACCTGAGCCATGCCGTTGCTGCTTAAGCGCCAGTGCGGTTCGCCTCTGGCATCATGTAAACCGGGGATATTGCCCGACCAGTCGACATTCAGTTTAAGCCTGTCAGGGCAGTAGATGACGTTCTGCAACACCAGATCGTTAACCGAGGCGTAAGAGTGTTTATCTTCGGCGCGGATGTAGAACAGGTCTCCGCGCGTGATGCGGTAGGGACGGTCGTTGAGGACGTGCAGGCCGTTGCCCCGCCACACCAGCACCAGCTCGCAGAACTCGTGGGTATGCTCGGCAAAGACGTTTTGCGGATAGCGGTCCGCCACCGCGACGGCCTGACTCGCGGAGGCAAAAAAATCATCTTTACGAAGAATTAACTGAGCAGCCACACCACAACCTCGACGGCGAATAACCGGACATTATTAGCCTTTCTGCGGTAAAAAAACGGTGACTGCCCTCGCGTTACTGAAGCAACGCGTCTTTCCCCTGACGGATATCGCGCGGCGACCAGCTAAATTCCCGACGAAACAGCGTTGAAAAGTGGTTACTGTCGCCGAAACCGCAGCGATAGGCGATATCCGTGACGCTTTCATCCGTGTGCCTTAAAAGGTGACGCGCTTTGATCAGGCGCAGACGGTTGAGGTAGCGCTGCGGCGTCAGCCCGGTATGCTGCTTGAGCTGACGATGCAGCGTGCGCAGCGAGAGCGAAAAGTCATCCGCCAGCGTTTCCCAGCAGACATCTTCGGCAAAATGATCTTCCAGCCAGGCCATCAGCTGATTCAGGCGCGCGTCGTTATTTTCCAGCCCTTCCACCAGGCTGCTGCGCCGCAGCAGCACCAGCAGCTGCATAAACAGCATCTCGCGGGTAGCAATGGCGTGCGTCTCCTGTCCATCCTCGCTCTGCTCCATCTGGCTTACCAGCTGACGCACCTGCTGCAACGTGGACTGATTCACCCGCCAGTGCGACGGATAATGGCCGTCCTTCTCCTGCGGCAACAGCTGATTCAGCCCGGAGAGAAACTGAAACGCATCCGGAGAACGATAGAGCACATTGGTCAGGCACAGGTTATCGGTATGTTCATACAGGTGCCTGTCGTGATCGCGCACGAAGCACACCGTACCGCCGCTGATGGTATACGGCTGACCATTAAACACGTGGATGCCCGTTCCGTGCTCAACGATCACAATTTCATGAAAATCATGATGATGTTCCGGGAACGCAGCCTGAGGCAGCCGTGGCTCAATCGCAACCGGCGAAGCCCCCGAAGGAAAAAAATCGACGCTGTGCAGTACGGTCATAACGGCCTCTACCAATGAGAAAAGTTCTCAAAATAGTAATTAAGGCCTTCCCCGCTCACCTTAAATTTTTGACAGCAAACCGCGCAAAAGCTGCCGGTTTTTCAAGAAACAGGTGGAAAGATCGGGAAATGCGGTCAGCGTCACACTGCCTGCAAACCCCGCGATTACTGGAAACTGTGAACTCCCTCACGTTCATCTTTGCTTTCTTGCCAGCGCGAGATTTGGGCTGTCAGTGGCGAGAAGGTGGCTATTTCTTCCCTTTCTTACACTCCTCGGTAATGACTTAAGAAAGGACCCGACCATGACTTTTCGCCATTGTGTGGCTGTCGATTTAGGCGCATCCAGCGGCCGTGTAATGCTCGCCACCTGGGACTGCGACCTGCACACCCTTACGCTTCGCGAAATGCACCGTTTCGCCAATTGTCTGCAAAAACAGGACGATTTTGTTACCTGGGATATCGACGCCCTGGAAGCAGAGATCCGCACCGGACTTCACAACGTCTGCGAAGACGGTATTCGCATCGACAGTATCGGCATTGATACCTGGGGTGTGGATTACGTGCTGCTGGACAGTCACGGCGAACGCGTCGGCCTGCCGGTCTCCTACCGCGACAGCCGCACCGATGGGCTGATGGCGCACGCCATCGCGCAGCTTGGCAAGGAGAACATCTATGGTCGCAGTGGCATCCAGTTCCTGCCGTTTAACACGCTGTATCAGCTACGTGCGCTGGTTGAGCAACAGCCTGAGCTGGTCGAAAAGGTGGCGCATGCGCTGCTGATCCCGGACTACTTAAGCTACCGTCTGACCGGCAATATGAACTGGGAATACACCAACGCCACCACCACGCAGCTGGTCAACATCAACACCGATAACTGGGATGAACATCTGCTGGCCTGGACGGGCGCCTCGCCGTCCTGGTTCGGCGCGCCAACCCATCCGGGCAATGTGATCGGCCACTGGCTTTGCCCGCAGGGGAATGAAATCCCTGTTGTCGCCGTCGCCAGTCACGACACCGCGAGCGCGGTCATTGCCTCGCCGCTCGCCGACAAAGATGCGGCCTATCTCTCTTCCGGCACCTGGTCGCTGATGGGCTTCGAGAGCAAAACCCCGTACACCAGCGATGCCGCGATGGCGGCGAACATCACCAACGAAGGCGGTGCCGAAGGCCGCTACCGGGTGCTGAAGAACATCATGGGGCTGTGGCTGCTCCAGCGTGTGCTGAAAGAGCAGGCCATCACCGACCTGCCCGCGCTTATCGCGGAAACCGAAACGCTGAAGGCCTGCACCTTCCTGATCAACCCGAACGACGATCGCTTTATCAACCCGGTGCACATGAGCGCCGAAATCCAGGCCGCCTGTTTTGAAGCGGGGCAGCCGGTACCTTCCCGCTCCGCCGAGCTGGCACGCTGCATTTTTGACAGTCTCGCCCTGCTGTATGCCGACATCCTGAGCGAGCTGGCTGACCTTCGCGGCAAACCGTTCACACAACTGCATATCGTGGGCGGCGGCTGCCAGAACCAGCTGCTGAACCAGCTCTGCGCGGATGCCTGCGGCATTACCGTGGTGGCAGGTCCGATTGAAGCCTCCACGCTCGGCAATATCGGCATTCAGCTGATGACCCTGGACGAACTTTCAAACGTCGACGATTTCCGTTCGGTGGTGACGGCGAATAACAGCCTGACCACCTTCACCCCCCATCCCTGCCATGAAATTGCCCGCTACCGGGCGCAGTTTCAGCAAAAACGACTGACTAAGGAGCTTTGCGCATGACCACTCAACTTGAACAAGCCTGGGATCTGGCTAAACAGCGTTTCGCCGCCGTCGGCGTGGATGTCGAAGAGGCGCTGCGCCAGCTCGACCGTCTGCCCGTCTCCATGCACTGCTGGCAGGGTGATGACGTCGCCGGTTTCGAGAACCCGGGCGGTTCCCTGACGGGGGGTATTCAGGCCACGGGTAACTACCCGGGCAAAGCGCGCAACGCCACCGAACTGCGTGCGGATCTGGAGCTGGCGCTGAGCCTGATCCCCGGGCCAAAGCGCCTGAACCTGCACGCCATTTATCTCGAATCCGACGAGCCGGTCGCGCGTAACGAAATCAAACCGGAACACTTTCAGAACTGGGTGGAGTGGGCGAAGGCCAACCGGCTGGGTCTGGATTTTAACCCGTCCTGCTTCTCGCACCCGCTGAGCGCGGACGGGTTTACCCTTGCGCACGCCAACGACGAAATCCGCCAGTTCTGGATCGACCATGTCAAAGCCAGCCGCCGCGTCTCGGCGTATTTCGGCGAGCAGCTTGGCACGCCATCGGTAATGAATATCTGGATCCCGGACGGCATGAAGGACATCACCGTAGACCGACTGGCCCCGCGTCAGCGTCTGCTGGCCGCGCTGGATGAAGCTATCAGCGAAAAACTGGACCCGGCGCACCACATCGACGCCGTCGAGAGCAAGCTGTTCGGCATTGGCGCAGAGAGCTACACCGTGGGCTCAAACGAGTTCTACATGGGTTACGCCACCAGCCGCCAGACCGCGCTGTGCCTGGATGCCGGCCACTTCCACCCAACCGAGGTGATCTCCGACAAAATCTCCGCCGCCATGCTCTACGTGCCGCGTCTGCTGCTGCACGTCAGCCGCCCGGTTCGCTGGGACAGCGACCACGTGGTGCTGCTGGATGACGAAACCCAGGCCATTGCCAGCGAAATCATCCGCCACGACCTCTTTGACCGCGTACACATTGGCCTCGACTTCTTCGACGCCTCCATCAACCGCATCGCGGCGTGGGTTATCGGCACCCGCAACATGAAGAAAGCCCTGCTGCGCGCGCTGCTGGAGCCTGTCGCCGCCCTGAAACAGCTGGAAGAAAACGGCGACTACACCGCGCGCCTGGCGCTGCTGGAAGAGCAGAAATCCCTGCCGTGGCAGGCGGTATGGGAGATGTACTGCCAGCGTCACGATGCGCCTGCGGGCAGCCAGTGGCTGGACAACGTGCGGGCATATGAGGAAGACGTGTTGAGTCAGCGCGGGTAACTGCCCCCTCACCCCTGCCCTCTCCCCAAAGGGGAGAGGGAGCAAACCATCCCCTCTCCCCTTTGGGGAGAGGGTTAGGGTGAGGGGTTCAACCTCACCGCGATAACTGGAAATGAAAACTATGCAGACCATCACCACTTCCTGGTTCGTCCAGGGCATGATCAAAGCCACCTCTGACGCCTGGCTCAAAGGCTGGGATGAGCGCAACGGCGGCAACCTGACGCTACGCCTGGACGACGCGGATATCGAGCCATTTGCCGCCGATTTCCACCAGAAGCCGCGCTATATCGCCCTGAGCCAGCCGATGCCGCTGCTCGCCAACACGCCGTTTATCGTCACCGGTTCCGGGAAGTTCTTCCGCAACGTCCAGCTCGACCCGCAGGCCAACCTTGGCGTGGTGAAGGTGGACAGCGACGGCGCGGGCTACCACATTCTCTGGGGACTGACGGACGACGCGGTGCCGACCTCTGAACTGCCGGCGCACTTCCTCTCCCACTGCGAACGCATCAAGGCGACCAATGGCAAAGACCGCGTGATCATGCACTGCCACGCCACCAACCTGATCGCCCTGACCTACGTGCTGGAAAATAATTCTGATTTCTTCACCCGCAAACTGTGGGAAGGCAGTACCGAGTGTCTGGTGGTGTTCCCGGACGGCGTCGGCATTCTGCCGTGGATGGTGCCGGGCACCGACGAAATCGGTCAGGCAACCGCAACGGACATGCAGAAGCACTCACTGGTGCTGTGGCCGTTCCACGGCGTCTTCGGCAGCGGCCCGACGCTGGATGAAACCTTCGGCCTGATCGACACCGCCGAGAAATCCGCGGAAGTGCTGGTGAAGGTCTATTCCATGGGCGGCATGAAGCAGACCATCACCCGGGAAGAGCTGATCGCCCTGGGCAAACGCTTTGGCGTCACCCCCATGCAGTCGGCGTTAGATCTGTACCAATAACAACATCGCGCCCCGCTCATTGAGACGGGGCGAAAACCACCTGCAATCCCTACAACTAACTCAAGTCAGTGGAGTAAAAGCAATGAAAATAAAAGCAAGCTTGATCCTCACCGTTGCCGCTCTGGCGTTGTCCGGTTCCGCTTTAGCAGAAGTGAAAATCGCCCTGGTGGCGAAGTCCTTAGGAAATGGATTCTTCGAGGCAGCGAACGTCGGCGCGCAGGAGGCGGCCAAAGAGTTAGGCGATGTGAAAGTGATTTATACCGGCCCGACCACCACCACGGCGGAAGCGCAGATCGAGGTGTTGAACGGGTTGATCGCCCAGGGCGTGGATGCGATCGCGATTTCCGCGAACGATCCGGACGCCGTCGTGCCGGTGCTGAAAAAAGCGATGCAGCGCGGCATTAAGGTTGTGTCGTGGGACTCCGGGGTGGCGAAAGCCGGACGCCAGATCCACCTCAACCCGTCCAATAATGCCCTGATTGGCGAAACCAACGTGAAGCTCGCCGCCGACGCGCTGAAAGCGCTGAACGTGGAGAAGGGCGACGTGGCGGTGCTGAGCGCCACGCCAACCTCCACCAACCAGAATACATGGATTGCGGAGATGAAAAAGGTGCTGCCGAAGTACCCGTCCGTCAATCTGGTGACCGTGGCCTACGGAGACGATCTCTCTGACAAAAGCTACCGCGAAGCGGTCGGCTTGCTGAAAACCTACCCCGAACTGAAAGTGATTGTTTCGCCATCGTCCGTGGGCATCGTGGCCGCTGCGCAGGCGGTGAAGGACCAGGGCAAGATTGGCAAAGTGTACGTCACCGGTTTAGGCCTGCCGTCCGAGATGGCGGGCGCGGTGAAGTCCGGCGCGAGCAAGAGCTTTGCCATCTGGAACCCGATTGACCTCGGCTATGCGGCAACCTACCTGGCGGATGACCTGGTGAAAGGCACGGCCACGAAAGGTGAGGCCAGCATGGGCAGACTGGGCAAAGTGAAGCTGGATGCTGACGGCAACGGCGCGATGGCCGAGCCGTTCGTCTACGATGCCAGCAATATTGATAAGTTCTCGAAAATCTTTTGATGCGATTTGTTGGCCGGATAAGCGTAGCGCCATCCGGCAAAAGGCGGGTGGCGCTGCCGCTTACCCGCCCTACAAATTCCTCTGTCCAGGAGAACTATCATGACCCCATTGCTACAGCTTTCTGGCATCACCAAGGTGTTCCCCGGCGTGCGTGCCCTTGAGAACGTGCAGCTTGCGCTGTGGCCCGGCAAAGTGACGGCGCTTATAGGCGAAAACGGCGCGGGCAAGTCGACGCTGGTCAAAGTGATGACCGGCATTTACCAGCCCGACGAGGGCGAAATTCTCTATAAAGCGATCCCCGTTCATCTCCCGACGCCGGAGTCGGCGCATAAAATGGGCATCACCGCCATTCACCAGGAAACCGTGCTGTTTGATGAACTCTCGGTCACCGAGAATATTTTTGTCGGTCAGTACCTTCACAAAGGCTTCCTGAAAAAGCTCGACTGGCCGGAAATGCACCGCCGGGCGCAGGCGATCCTCACGCGGCTGGAAGTGCAAATCGACCCGCGCGCGACGCTGAAAACCCTGAGCATCGCCCAGCGTCACATGGTGGCGATTGCCCGCGCGCTGTCGTTTGAGGCGCAGGTGGTGATCCTCGATGAACCGACGGCGGCGCTGTCGCAGCATGAAATCCTCGAGTTTTACCAGATTGTGGAGCGCTTAAAGCAGGAGGGCAAAGCCATCCTGTTTATTTCCCACAAGTTCGACGAGATTTTTGAGCTGGCCGATCACTACACTATTTTGCGCGACGGCGCGTTCGTCGGCGCAGGTGCAATAAATGAGATCACCGAGGAGCGCATGGTGTCGATGATGGTCGGGCGCGCCATTACCCAAACTTTCCCTAAAATAGACTGCGAAAAAGGCGAGACGGTGCTGGAGGTGAAAAACCTCTGCCATCCGACCGAGTTTGCGCATATCTCGTTCTCCCTGCGTAAAGGAGAAATCCTCGGCTTTTACGGGCTGGTGGGGGCCGGGCGTACCGAGCTGATGCAGGCGCTTTCCGGCGTCACGCGGCCATCGTCCGGGGAAATTATCCTCAACGGACAGCCCCGGCGCTTCCGCCAGCCTGGGGATGCGATCAAAGCCGGTATCGTCTGCGTGCCGGAAGAAAGACAGAAACAGGGGGCGATTATCGCCCTGCCGATTGCCCAGAACATCAGCCTACCTCAGCTCAGCAAGCTCAATCCGAACGGTGTGCTGCATGACGACCGTGAATGGAAGCTGGCGGACGAGTACGCCAAACGCCTGCAAGTGAAAGCCTTCAGCTGGAAGCAGGCGGTGGAGACCCTCTCTGGCGGCAACCAGCAAAAGGTCGTGATCGGCAAATGGCTGGCGACGCACCCTGACGTGATTATCCTCGATGAGCCGACAAAAGGCATCGATATCGGCTCAAAAGCAGCCGTGCATCAGTTTATGTCCGAGCTGGTCAGTCAGGGGCTGGCGGTAATTATGGTCTCGTCCGAACTGCCGGAAGTGATGGGCATGGCGGATCGCATTATCGTCATGCACGAGGGGCTGATGGTGGCCGAGTACCAGGCGGGAGACGCGACGGCGGAAACCATCGTCAGCGCCGCCAGCGGTGCAAAACAGGAGGCGGCATAATGCTTAGCTCACTCTTAAAACACCGCGAAGCCCTGCTGGGCGCGGTGATTATCCTGATGATCGTCGCCATTGGCAGCCGCGTGCCATCGTTTATCGCGCCGGGCAACCTGGTGGAGATGTTTAACGACACCGCCATTCTGATCGTCCTCGCGCTCGGGCAGATGATGGTGCTGCTCACGAAAGGCATCGACCTGTCGATGGCGGCCAATCTGGCCCTGACCGGGATGATTGTCGCCCTGATTAATTTCCATTACCCGGACGTGCCCGTCTGGGCGCTGCTGATCCTTGCCAGCGTGCTTGGGCTGCTGATGGGCGCGATAAACGGCCTGCTGGTGTGGAAGCTGGGCATTCCGGCGATTGTGGTAACGCTCGGCACTATGAGCATCTACCGCGGAATGATCTTTTTGCTCTCCGGCGGCGGCTGGGTGAACTCAAACCAGATGGGTACAGATTTCCTCGGCCTGCCACGTGCGTCAGTGCTGGGCTTGCCGGTGCTGAGCTGGTGCGCCATCGCCGCGCTGCTGCTGGTGGGCTACTTCCTGCGCTACAGCCGCACCGGACGAGCGCTCTACACCGCAGGCGGTAATGCCACGGCAGCGTACTACACCGGGATCAACGCCGGAAAAATGCAGTTCATTAGCTTCTGCCTTTCCGGTCTGCTGGCCGGGTTCTGCGGCTACCTGTGGATATCGCGCTTTGCCGTTGCGTATGTTGACGTCGCTAACGGTTTTGAATTGCAGGTGGTGGCAGCCTGTGTGATTGGGGGGATCAGCACCATGGGCGGCACCGGGCGCGTGCTCGGCTGTCTGTTTGGCGCACTGTTCCTCGGGGTGATTAACAACGCCCTGCCGGTGATCGGCGTCTCACCGTTCTGGCAGATGGCGATTTCCGGCACGGTAATTGTGATAGCGGTGCTGCTGAACGAGCGCGGCAATAAACGTAAAGGCCGATTGATACTGCGCGATGCGGCGCTGGCACGTCAGAAACTGGCGGTGAAATCATGAGTAAAATGATGACATCTGAAGCAATCAAACCCACTTCTGCGCCGGGCTTCTTCCAGCGTCTGCTGTGCTGGGAGGGCTTCCTGCTGGCGGTGACGCTGGCGGTGTTTGTGGTGAACGCGCTCGCCTCACCCTACTTCCTCAATATCTGGAACCTCTCCGACGCGACGTTCAACTTCACCGAAAAAGCGATCATCGTGTTGCCGATGGCGATGCTGATTATCGCCAGGGAAATTGACCTGTCGGTAGCCTCCACCATCGCGCTCAGCTCCACGGTGATGGGCTTTTGCGCGGCGGCGGGCGTCGATACGCCGCTGCTGGTCTGCGTCGGATTAGGCGTCGGGCTACTGTGCGGGCTGTTCAACGGCATTCTGGTGACGCGCTTTAACCTGTCGTCCATCGTCATCACCATCGGCACCATGAGCCTGTACCGCGGGATCACCTACATTCTGCTCGGGGACCAGGCGCTGAACAGCTACCCTGAGAGCTTCGCCTGGTTCGGCCAGGGCTACGTCTGGGGCGCGCTGTCGTTTGAATTCGCGCTGTTTATCGTGCTGGCCGCTCTGTTTGCCTTTGTGCTGCACCGCACCAACTTTGGCCGCCGCACCTACGCCATCGGCAACAACCCGACCGGCGCGTGGTACTCCGGCATCAACGTGAAGCGCCACAACCTGATCCTCTTCGCGCTGGTTGGGCTGATGTCCGGCCTGGCGTCGGTGCTGCTTACCTCGCGTCTGGGCAGCACCCGCCCGACCATCGCGATGGGCTGGGAGCTGGCGGTGGTGACGATGGCGGTGCTCGGCGGCGTCAATATTCTCGGTGGGTCCGGCAGCATGGTGGGCGTGATTATCGCCGCCTTCCTGATGGGGCTGGTGACCTTCGGCCTGAGCCTGCTCAACGTGCCCGGCATTGTGATGTCGGTGATTATCGGCGCGATGCTGATCGTGGTGATTTCGCTGCCGATTATTACCCGCCGGATGATGCAGCGAAGACGGAATTAAATTGCCCCTCACCCCTGCCCTCTTCCCTGAGGGGAGAGGGTGAAAAGCCGCACCGAGCAGTCCCCTCTCCCCTCCGGGGAGAGGGTTAGGGTGAGGGGAACGGATTACCTCAAAAGCATATTAAGGAGAATTATCATGAGCTTTATGTTGGCACTCCCCAAAATCAGCCTGCACGGCGCGGGCGCGATCGGCGATATGGTCAATCTGGTGGCAAACAAACAGTGGGGAAAAGCGCTGATTGTCACCGACGGCCAGCTGGTGAAGCTGGGCCTGCTCGACAGTTTGTTTAACGCGCTGGACGCCCATCAGATGTCGTATCACCTGTTCGATGAGGTATTCCCGAATCCGACGGAAGCGCTGGTGCAAAAAGGCTATGCGGCATATCAGGATGCGGAGTGTGATTACCTGATTGCCTTTGGCGGCGGCAGCCCGATTGATACCGCCAAGGCAATCAAAATCCTCACCGCCAACCCCGGTCCGTCAACCGATTATTCCGGCGTCGGCAAGGTGAAAAACGCGGGCGTGCCGCTGGTGGCGATCAACACCACCGCAGGCACGGCAGCGGAGATGACCAGCAACGCGGTGATCATCGACGCCGCGCGTCAGGTTAAAGAGGTGATTATCGACCCGAACATCATCCCGGATATCGCCGTGGACGATGCCAGCGTGATGCTCGATATTCCGGCCTCCGTGACCGCCGCAACCGGCATGGACGCGCTAACCCACGCCATTGAAGCTTACGTCTCCGTGGGCGCACACCCACTGACCGATGCCAACGCGCTGGAAGCCATTCGTCTGATCAACTTCTGGCTGCCGAAAGCGGTCGACGACGGTCACAACCTGGAAGCGCGCGAGCAGATGGCTTTTGGGCAGTATCTGGCGGGCATGGCGTTTAACAGCGCCGGGCTGGGGCTGGTGCATGCTCTGGCGCACCAGCCGGGCGCGACGCACAACCTGCCGCACGGCGTGTGCAACGCCATCCTGCTGCCGATCATCGAAAACTTTAACCGCCCGAACGCGGTCGCCCGATTCGCCCGTGTGGCGCAGGCGATGGGCGTTGACACGCGCGGCATGAGCGACGAAGCGGCCAGCATGTCCGCCATTCAGGCGATTCGCGATCTGAGCGCCCGGGTCGGCATTCCGTCCGGATTTAGCCAGCTCGGCGTCACCAAAGCCGATATTGAAGGCTGGCTGGATAAAGCGCTCGCTGACCCGTGTGCGCCGTGCAACCCACGTACCGCCAGCCGCGATGAGGTCCGCGAGCTGTACCTGGAGGCATTATGATCCGCAAAGCGTTTGTGATGCAGGTAAACCCGGATGCGCACGAGGAGTATGCGCGCCGCCACAACCCGATCTGGCCTGAGCTGGAAGCGGTACTGAAAGCCCACGGCGCGCACCACTACGCCATTTTCCTCGACAAAGCCCGCAACCTGCTGTTTGCGACAGTGGAGATTGAATCGGAGGAGCGCTGGAACGCGGTGGCAAACACCGACGTCTGCCAGCGCTGGTGGAAACATATGGCTGACGTTATGCCGTCTAACCCGGACAACAGCCCGGTGAGTGCGGAGCTGAACGAGGTGTTTTACCTGGACTGAGCCATGGCCCGGCATATTGTGTCGGGTCGCGTTATTTAACCGGCCAGTTATAAACAGCGCTATTACCGTTGTCGTCGATTAACTCCCCCTGCACCTGCCCGGAGAAGGGGGCATTGGCGGCAAAGGCGTAGCGCTTCTCCCCGAAGGGGGCAACCATCATGTCGGGTAGTTGTGTCACCGGATACAGCTTTTCGCCTGCCTTAAAGTTAATGCCCGCAAAAGAGACAAAGTAAGGCGAATCATTATGACAAACCAGCACAGAACCCTCGCGATGAAAGGTTAATCGCGCCCACGCGCTTTCTGGATTGTTGAGCGACGCCGGACGCCAGAATATTTTCATCTGTGTATTCATCGTCAGCACCATGCTTTGTTGTTGTGTGGCAACACTTCCGGTAGGCGGGATTTCATAGATGTTCAGCCAGAATGCCGATTCCCGGTCAGTGGGCATACGCGCTTTGTTGTGCATGATACGTAGCCCTTGTACGCCCTTAGGCTCCAGACGAAACAACGGCGGCACCGCAACAAACGGCGTTTTAACACTTCCCGGTTCGCGATTGATATCGCCATCATCCACCCAGGTTTGCACGACTACCGGCCACGGATTGGTATTCACCAGCATCAGACTCTGTTGCGCTTCGCCTTCATGAAAAATCACACGCGTTGCGGAGGCAATAATGCCCGCTGCGCAGGGCCAGGACACAAGCATCCATAGCAATAACAGAGAAATACGCATCATTGCACTTTCACCCAAACATACGCCCTGGCATCTACCTTACCGGCAGCGATCGCCTCGTCAGGTAAACGCACCAGTGAAGCATTAAAGTTAATCAGGTAGTCCTGGGTATTCCCTGATCCTGCAATTCGGGTTGCCCCTACATTGACGGGATACCAGCCACCGCTATTGCCCGTTGCGCAACTGGTGGTCGTACAGCGATCCCAACCGAGGAACTGGCGAACTATACCGTCGCTGGCATTAGCAATCTGTATCCCTACTCCCCTTGCCATACCGGTTTGTCCGTAATTCTCGGAAAGGAGATGGCTCACCCCGCCGCTGCTGTTTACCAGCCCAAGAGTTTGCGCGGCGAGAAAGCTTTCGTAAGGCACCTGTAACCCCAGCGCCGTCTGGTTTTGCGCCACACCGCCGACGGCTGTATTTTCACAACGAACCGTCACGCTGAAATTGGCTTGCGCCGCTTTGCCGCTTTCCAGCTCAGTTCGCGAAATAGAAGGGAACACGACCACAGGCGTGACGTTTTTCGCCACGCACGTAGCGATGGTGGTCAGCGTTGAGACAGGTGCCGTTCCCATGTTTAACGCCATCCAGTTATCGTAACCCCACCCGGTGTAACTGGTTGCCGAGTCTCCGGAATCACAGTAAGCATCGTTATTTTTACTGCCCGGCGAACAAAAACTGACGTAGCCATTGGGCTGATTACAGCTATAGCTGCCGCTACTCACCGGAGCGCCACACCAGGTTCCGGCTCCCGTGTTGGTGGGAACATCTGCGCTGAGACGAATCGCCTCGGCGCGAATGGGGCTAAAATCCTTGACCCGAATATAAATTTTTTTGCCATCGTCTGAGACCGCGTAACGGGTCATCGGTATCCGTTGATAATTTCGGGTAAACACAGTGCCTGAGTTAAGGTGCGTTAAACGCACCCCGACTTTTTTAAATAAGGTGCCGTAAACATTCGGATTACCGCTTGCCTGCCCCATATCCCAGTAGCCGCCGTAACGGTCATCCCCGTTAGTGGCAATGATTTCGAAGATGTTATTTTTATCGCTAATATCGCAGACCCACAAAATATTATCGGGGCTGCTATAGAGCGGATTATCAGAGAAGCGCACCACGCTACTAGCCAAAACTGTACCTTCCGGCTGAACGTCAATGCTGCTGACATTGATACGCCCCAGCGCAAGCCCTGTCCCCATTCCGTCCTCTTCGGTGTGCTCGAATTTTGGCCCTTTTTCGCACTGGGCAAACGCCGCCACGCTCATCAGGCAAAATGCCGCGACGACAAAACGTAGTCTGTTCATGATTTCCTCCCTGGTGGGCTTAACGGCAAGGCAACGTTAATACCCGTAACGGTTCCGACGGCTGCGTATTTTGCCAGGCTATCCGACAGCTTTCCTGCTGGGCCTCCCCCCACTTAATCCGCAATATGCCTTTCTCGTCGCTGGCGCGAAAATAAAGCTGACTCGCCTGCCCCATCATGCCAATGCTGTTGTCATACTCATCGTAAACGGCGGCCCCCATCGGGATAACCTCACCTTTCAGCCTCTGCGCAGTGATCAACATGGCCTGTCCCTGAAGCGTGGTGTAGCGCAGGCGAACCATCGCCCCGGCGAATGGCGCAACACGCTGAACCGATGTCTGGAGTTCCACATCGTCGGCCATGTCTTGCGGGTCCAGGCTGACAGTATTGAACTGATAAGGCACCAACGATGGTGCAAGCGCATAGCCAAACGCGTTCACCTGTGCCCCTTGCCCGCCGGATATCCGAGCGCCATCCGCACCGGGTGCTTCAATCAATGCGAAGGTGTCACCAAGATACGGTCCCGGCGTGATACCTCCACGATGCAATACCAGTGCCCCCTGTAACGATGCCGACGCCTGCCAGTAATCGCTGGAGGAAGACCACGACGCGCCGCCGCTGGCCCAAGGGAAATTCTTCTGAAAATTTGCTCCCCAGACGGACTGCTCCCCGCGATCGTTTGTGGCGTAGTTGAGGCTGTAGCTCAGCGGATCGCGCTCACCCATCACCCCGCTAAGCGTCGACTGATAATCTCCGCCGTCATCATCACTATGGTTAGCGCTAATCGAAAGCATTGGCGAGTAGCGACTCTGCCCAAGCGGAATAGAAAACGATAATGACCACAGCGTTTGCGTTTTTGCCTGCCAGGCGTCGCTCCAGTCGACGGCGTTCCCCATGCCGTTTTGTGAAGATGGGGTGATTCGTCGGGTGCGCGCCGCCGTAAGGTTCACCGATATGCCGTAGGCAAATGCCTTACTCCAGCTGGCCTGAAGCTGCTTATCGCGGCTTTTCTGGTCGCGATAGTCCTGTGAAGAGAAGGAAAGATTAATATTACCCAACCAGTCCAGCGCCTGGCTGGCCGAAAGCTCAACCCTGGAGCGCTGCCGCCAGGTGGAGGATTGCCACTCCTCATTATGCGCAGCGCGTGAACCGAGCACATCGTACAGCTCAGCATAGCCGCCTGTAGAGTAGCGGTAGCCCGCCAACGCAACCGACGTCCCCGTCTGTGGAAAATGTTTACTGTAGTTGAGCCTGGACATCCAGCCGGTTTGGTAATCGTCGCTGTTCAGCCGTGCGCGCGAGAAAGTGCTGTCCATCCCCCATGCGCCCAGCGTGGAACTGTAAACGCCGCCGAGCATAAACGCCTGATAGCCGTTTGCCAGTTGATTGCCCGCATTGATAGTGAGCGCATTCGTTACCCCGTGCTGCCAGACAATTTCACTGAATTCGTCATTGTTGCCCACGTCCCGCACGCGCCCCACTGTCGCACTGTATTCCGAAAACCCCGCGCGCATGGATTCCGCCAGCGCGGAAAAGGGTACGTTAAACGTACTTTCACTCCCATCCGCTTCCGTGACAATGACGTTCAGATCGCCTGCGTAATTAGTGGGATAAAGATCGTCAATCGCAAACGCACCGGGCGCGACCGTGGTTTCATAGAGCGTGTTGTTGCCCTGGCGAATGGTTACTTTGGCGTTGGTTCGCGCAATCCCACGCACCACTGGCGCGTAGCCGCGCTGAGATTCCGGACGCATTCGGGTATCGGAGGTGAGCTGCACGCCGCGAAAGCTGATCCCGGAAAAAAATCTGCCGTCGGTGTAGCCTTCGCCAATCATCATTTCACTGCGCAGCGGCACAATCGCTCGCTGGACATAGCGCCGCGTTGTTGTCCAATGGCTGCCCAGATCGCTGTCATAGTTGAGCGCAGACTGCTGACGATAGCGCCACAGTCCCAGATTTAACCCGCCATTCAGGTTCAGGTAAGTGGAATCTGTCGTGCCACCGCCATCCTGCTTTTGCGTGACGTGGTACTGGTTAGCCATGTAGTTGAGAAAGAGCATACTTTCTCCGGACTCCAGGCTCTCTTCACGTATTCCTCCTCGCGGCAGTTTATCCAGCAGGGTTTGTGGTACCGAAAAATCAACACGCATTTGCGACATCACGCTGCTCACCGTGATGCCGGAAAAAAGCGCATTGTCCGGACGATAGCAGCCTTCTCCAGGCTCTTCCGGCAACGATTTCAGCCCAATCTTTTTTAAGGTACCCCAGCTAAAACACGGCATTACGCGATGTTCCACGGCTGTAAATACGATGTCATCCCTCGCGGCCAGCGTACCGTTAACATATAGATCCAGTGTATAACTGCCGGGCTTGATCATTGAATCCTGGTTTAACTGTTCAATATCAACCTTATTCAGGCCAGACCCGCGAAGTAGCGACGCGTCAAAGACATACGCTTCTTGCGCTTGCACGAAAGAGGTGCTGATTAACGTCAGCGTCGAGACAAACAGACAACACCGGGGATACGCGCGATGTCGGAGCATAAAACCCTCCCTGCCCACTCTTTCCATGTCGACTTCTAGCGAGGCAGCGTGAAGGTGTGGCTCACCGCCGTGCCATAATCATTCATGGCGTAAACCGTGACATATGTGGCCACCGGATCGGTTAAAACCCAGCGTGTGTCGCCAAATGGTGGAATCATCACCGATTGGCCAACTGCCGTAGATTTCTCACCTCGGGTTAACAGCGCGTTGCGCAGTGAAATATGCCATGGCGTAGGGTTTTGTAACGTCAGCATATTTCCTTTACGCTGCACCTGAAGTTGCGTCAGAGCCTGACTGGCGTCGCCGCGCAGACCGGGCGGGCGATAAAATACTTTGAGCCGGCTTTTTACAATCAATGCCAGGCGATTCTGTGCAAGATCGGACGATTTAATGGCGGGATATTGCAAATAATTAAACCAGAACACGGACTCGCGATCCTGTGGGAGCGGTTGGGTCTGCCCTGTAAATTTTAGCCGCAGCGCATGACCATTCAGCGCATTAATCCGAAATATTTGTGGCGTGACGATAAAAGGTGCATCCGCTGTGTCTGGCGTTGAATCTGGGTTATTTTTATCCAGCCACACCTGCACCAGCATCGGTGTATCACCATTGTTAGAAAATTCTACAACCTTATCTTTTGCATCGGCAGAATAAATTATTCTATTACCTTTAAGAATAACACTGGAAGATGCTATGTTCGATATAAAAATAGAAGACAAAAATGCCATTACAGCAATAAAACAGCATTTATTAGTGTACAGCATATACACCTCCCTAATTAATAGGGAATAAATGGCGCTACGTTAAGTAGCGCCTAAAAGAGTTACAAATAGGTAATTGCGAACTGTGCTTGCGCTTCTACTGCTCCGGCCGTAGCCCCGCCAGCAGAAGAGTAGTAACGTGCAGCCATATCAAAGGAGACAGAGTCTGGACCGCTCGTTCCACCTACCGTCTGCATAGACGTTTTTGCTATGCCGCTGGTGAAGTCCAGCTCGGTCGTGCCTTCAAGTAGCTGAATAGCAACGTTCGTCGCCGGGCTTGCCGCCGCGATATTTTTTAGGTTGTTACCGTCCAGATAATTACTGACAAAACGTACGCCTGCCGAAGATGACGACGTCGCAGTAACATCGCAGCCGCTCAACGTCACAGTGAAAGGCGTTTGCCCTGCGCTGGACCCCGCGGCCGTCAACTCGCTTTTACTGACGGCAGGCAACAGGACAACCGGATAAGAATCGGTGCCATTAATTTTTATGGTACAGGTTTGATCGGTAACTTCTCCTAAAAAACGTACGGTATTATTTGCATAGACAGCGCCACTTACTCCGACAGATACAATAAATGCTACTAGCACTCTTTTTTTCATTTTTATTGTCTCCTTTACATGCCCTTATCGTTATAAGAGCCAATGCGCGAATAATGATTATTTCTTAGAACAAACATACCCCTATAAAAATTATGTGTAAATATATTTCAGAGGTTAACAAATCATAAAAATAAGCAGCCCTGCGAAAAAACAAGGTAATCACACATAAATTCCATGAATAACAAAAATAGGTTAACAGGATAAAGTATCGCCATTAAACGTGACGTCTCCCACCTAACCCAATGAATTCTCGCATAAACGAACAATTAGTCTTTCATATTTATTTATAATCCAAATGATTAAATATTCTAAAAACTGTATTAAACTTAAATTAAAGTACAAAGAACAATTCACGCCATAAATGATTTAATGGTCGAATATATTTAATATGGATATTTAGTTTTATGATCTTAGTCTCATTTTATCGCCCCGCTGTCGTCTTACCGGCAGCGGGTTTGCCGCTGTTTAGCTTTGTTCCGCCACCAGCAGCGCGTGCGTATCTGGCTCCAGCGCCTTAAAGATATGCGGCTGGTCAGCGGGATAGCAAATGTAATCCCCCGGGCCGAGCTCTTCCGCCGCGTCGATCAGGCCGACCATCGCCCGCCCCTGGGTCACGATAATATGCTCAACCGACCCTGGCGGATGCGGCTGGGAAATACGGTCTGCCCCCGGCTGAGTCAGCAGCAGGTAGATATCACGACGCGCCCCCGGCGGACACGCCGCGAGCAAAATCGCCTCGTAGTTCGCCTGCCCGGCGACAACTTTTGTGCCCTCGCCGCGGCGGATCACCTGCGTGACGGGCTGCTGTGGCTCCAGTAACCGGGCAAACGGAATATCCAGCGCCACGCAAAGCGACCAGAGCGTTTCCAGGCTAGGGTTGCCGTTGCCAGACTCCAGTTGTGAAAGCGTGGATTTGGCGATCCCGGCACGGCGGGCGATCTCCGCCAGCGAAAGTCCGGTTCGCAGGCGTTCTCGCACCAGGCTTCTGGCGATTACGCTGATTGGCTGCGTCATAATAACGGCCTCATTCTCTCTATAACGAACGAATCGTTCGCCTTGTAAAACGTTTTTGATGCGTTCATTATAATGGAAATACGTTCGATATGGCTAAAATGGTATGAAGAATCACCTCTCTTGCCTGAAAGGCGACACGATAAAAGCGATCGTCCTGGTCTGCCTCGCGGTGGGCGTGGTCGGCATGTCCTACGGCTCGCTGGCGATGGCCTACGGCTTCCCGCTGTGGGTGCCATTTGTCCTCTCCCTCACGGTGCTGGCAGGCGCATCCGAGTTTATGTTTATCGGCATCGTAGCGAGCGGCGGCAATCCGCTGGCGGCGGCCGCAGCCGGTTTACTGGTAAACGCGCGCCATGTGCCGTTCGGCGTGACGGTGCGTGACCTGGTGGGCAAGCGCGGCCTAAGCTTTCTGGGCTGTCATATCATGAACGATGAAAGCGTGGTGTTTGGCCTGTCGCAAAAAACCGCCGAGCAGCGTAAAGCGGCCTACTGGCTGTGCGGGTTAGGCGTGGCAATCATCTGGCCGCTGGGCGCGGTGCTGGGGGCGATGGTCGGCAAGCTACTGCCAGACCCGGAAACCATCGGGCTGGACGCGGTGTTCCCGGCGATCCTGCTGGCGTTAGTGGTGCCGGCATTTAAAAACCGTACCACGCTGATCCGCGCCTGTAGCGGCGCGGTGTTGTCGCTGGCCGCCGTACCGTTTGCGCCGGTTGGCCTGCCGGTGCTGCTCTCTTTGCTCGGCCTTGCCGCGAGGAAAAAATAATGGAAAACATGACGGTCTTTATTCTCGGCATCGCCATTCTTTCTGCCGGAACCTATCTGATGCGTCTCGGCGGGGCAAAACTCGGCAGCCGGCTGGCGCTTTCTGAACGTTCGCAGGCGCTGCTTTCAGACGCGGCTACCGTTTTGTTGTTCTCCGTCGCGCTGGCGACAACGTTTTATGAAGGGGACCATTTTGCCGGGATGGCGCGCGTGCTGGGGGTGGGGTTCGCGGTGTTTTTGGCCTGGCGCAAAATGCCGTTAATTGTGGTGATCGTCGCGGCGGCGGTGGTGACGGCTCTGCTGCGTCTGGCGGGCATAAACTAAAAAAGCGCCCCAGGGGCGCTCTTTCGACGGTACTGCGAAATTATTTGTTCAGTTCAGCGGTCATGTGTACGCGGTTACCGGTGAATGCCTGAGTAATTTTGTAGGATGACGCGCCCGCTTCCTGAGCCTGTGCGGCGATTTTAGCTTCTGCACCGTCCAGCGTAGAGGCGGATGCGGTCACAGTCTGCGCAGCGAAAGAACCGAAAGATGTAGCCAGAGCGATTACTGCGACAAAAGTTTTGATGCTTTTCATGAGATAAACCCTTTCGTTAAGTTGTTTAGATAAGGCACCATGCCTTGATGAGATAAATACTAGACCTCATCATGAACAACTAAAAGCGGAAGGATTTGCTATACTCATTCAAAATTACTGATTAACAATTAATCGCTGCGGATGGGTGTAAATTGTCGCCCTGCCTGGCTTACAGAACCCCACCAGCGTCAGGTTGCAGCGCTCCGCCACTTCAACCGCCAGCGTGGTTGCCGCTGACACCGCAAACAAAATTTCCACGCCGCACATGGCGGATTTTTGCACCATCTCGTAGCTGGCGCGGCTGGAAACGAGCGCGGCCCCTTGCAGCCAGACGTTGTTTTCCCGAGCGCGACGGCCCAGCAGCTTATCCAGCGCGACGTGGCGGCCAACATCTTCATGCCCGCCTGCAATGCTCCCCGACGGCAATACCCACGCCGCCGCATGCGTACAACCGCTGAGCTGGCCGATGGGCTGAACGTCATTCAGGTGCACAAGCGCCCGATCAAGATGCGCCAGATTGAACGTCTGGGTGAACGGCAGCGGGATAATGGGTTTGCCGATATCGTTAAGCTGTTCAACACCGCACACGCCGCAGCCGGTACGTCCGGCCAGCGCCCGGCGGCGCTCTTTCAGCCCCATAAAGCGGCGGCTGGAGAGTTCGATTTGCACTTCGAGACCGTTACAGGCCGGTACGACGTCCATGCCGTAGATCTCCTGCGGATGCGCAATGATGCCTTCCGAGAGGGAGAAACCGATGGCGAACAGCTCGAGATCTTTCGGCGAGGCCATCATCACCACATGCGAAATCCCGTTGTAAACCAGGGCGACGGGGACCTCTTCCGCCAGAAAATCCGGCGTGGCATGTGAAATGTGAGGCGGTCTGTGTACCGACAGTTCCACAATGCCCGCAGGCAGTGGCGACGCGTGGGTAGCACGGTTTTGTTTAAACACGACGGTATTCCTGAACAACCACGGAAGTGAGCCTGCTATTGCACCACAAACAGCGGACCTTACGCATAGTATGGATCAACTTTTCAGCATCCATTCTCCTACTCAATTCGGAGGGGTGCAACCGGTCATCTGCTACACACCCTTAACATCCGCAGAGAGAAATGTGATTGATATCACACTTTATAATCAATGCCGTGATAATACGTTCACTTTGTTTTAACGCCGTTGGAACAGGCGTACCGACATTGTGGTATTCTGGGCTTATCCCTCGGAGAAATGAGGGATTAACGCAAATTTTTCTCCTTTGCGGTTAATTCTCAACCGCAAAGTAAAACTACATAGCAATGTCGTAATGAACCAAGGAGTGACCCATGCAGGTCAGCAGAAGGCAGTTCTTTAAGATCTGCGCTGGCGGTATGGCAGGCACCACGGCGGCGGCACTGGGCTTTGCGCCCGGCGTAGCGCTGGCGGAAACTCGGCAGTATAAACTGCTGCGCACCCGCGAAACCCGTAACACCTGTACGTACTGCTCCGTCGGCTGTGGGCTGTTAATGTATAGCCTCGGCGACGGTGCGAAAAACGCCAAAGCATCTATTTTCCACATCGAAGGCGATCCGGATCATCCGGTCAACCGTGGTGCGCTGTGTCCGAAAGGGGCCGGTCTGGTAGATTTTATCCACTCTGAAAGCCGCCTGAAGTTTCCTGAGTACCGTGCTCCCGGCTCTGACAAATGGCAACAAATCAGCTGGGAAGAGGCGTTCGATCGCATCGCTAAGCTGATGAAAGAAGACCGCGATGCCAACTTTATTGCGAAGAATGCCGAAGGCACCACCGTTAACCGCTGGCTCTCCACCGGCATGCTGTGTGCTTCAGCGTCCAGTAACGAAACCGGCTATTTAACCCAGAAATTTACGCGCGCACTCGGTATGCTCGCGGTCGACAACCAGGCGCGTGTCTGACACGGACCAACGGTAGCAAGTCTTGCTCCAACATTTGGTCGCGGTGCGATGACCAACCACTGGGTCGACATCAAGAACGCCAACCTTATTGTGGTGATGGGCGGTAACGCCGCTGAAGCGCACCCTGTCGGGTTCCGCTGGGCGATGGAAGCCAAAATCCACAACGGCGCGAAGCTGATTGTGATCGATCCCCGCTTTACGCGTACAGCGTCAGTGGCGGATTTCTACACCCCTATTCGTTCAGGTACTGACATCACTTTCCTGTCAGGCGTATTGCTGTACCTGATGACCAACGAAAAATATAACCGCGAGTACACCGAAGCCTATACCAACGCCAGCCTGATCGTGCGTGAGGATTACCACTTCGAAGATGGCCTGTTCAGCGGTTATGACGCCGAAAAACGCAGGTACGACAAAACCAGCTGGAACTACGAGCTGGACGAAAACGGCTTTGCGAAGCGCGACACCACCCTGCAACACCCGCGCTGCGTGTGGAACCTGCTGAAAGAGCACGTGTCCCGCTATACGCCAGAGGTTGTCGAAAACATCTGTGGGACGCCGAAGGCGGACTTCCTGAAGGTGTGCGAGTTGATTGCGGAAACCAGCGCGAAAGATAAAACCGCGTCGTTCCTGTATGCACTCGGCTGGACGCAGCACTCCATCGGCGCGCAGAACATCCGCACCATGGCGATGGTTCAGTTGCTGCTCGGCAACATGGGGATGGCAGGCGGCGGCGTTAACGCCCTGCGCGGTCACTCCAACATTCAGGGTCTGACCGACCTTGGCCTGCTGTCTCAGAGCCTGACGGGTTACATGAACCTGCCGAGCGAGAAACAGACCGACCTGCAAACCTATCTGACGGCCAGCACGCCAAAACCGCTGCTCGAAGGCCAGGTAAACTACTGGGGCAACTATCCGAAGTTCTTCGTCTCGCTGATGAAAGCCTTCTACGGCGACAAGGCGACGGCGGAAAACAGCTGGGGCTTTGACTGGCTGCCGAAGTGGGACAAAGGGTACGACGTCCTCCAGTACTTCGAAATGATGCACCAGGGCCAGGTCAACGGCTATATCTGCCAGGGCTTTAACCCGGTGGCGTCGTTCCCGAACAAGAACAAGGTTGTCGAGTCTCTGTCGAAACTGAAGTACCTGGTGACGATTGACCCGCTCAATACCGAAACCTCGACGTTCTGGCAGAACCACGGTGAGTCGAACGATGTCGACCCGTCGAAGATTCAGACCGAAGTGTTCCGTCTGCCGTCCACCTGCTTCGCGGAAGAGAACGGCTCTATCGTCAACTCTGGCCGCTGGTTGCAGTGGCACTGGAAAGGCGCGGACGCCCCGGGCATCGCCCTGAACGACGGCGAGATCCTGGCCGGTATCTTCTTACGCCTGCGTAAAATGTACGCGGCTGAAGGCGGCGCAACGCCTGAGCCGGTGCTGAACATGACCTGGAACTATTCGACGCCGGAAAACCCTGCGCCGGAAGAAGTGGCCATGGAGAGCAACGGTAAGGCGCTGGCGGACGTTATCGACCCGGCGACCGGCACCGTGCTGGCGAAGAAAGGCGATCAGCTCAGCACCTTCGCACACCTGCGTGACGACGGTACGACGTCAAGCGGCTGCTGGATCTTTGCCGGTAGCTGGACGCCGAAAGGCAACCAGATGGCCAACCGCGATAACGCCGACCCGTCGGGCCTCGGTAATACGCTGGGCTGGGCATGGGCATGGCCGCTTAACCGCCGCATCCTCTATAACCGTGCCTCTGCTGACCCGCAGGGCAACCCGTGGGATCCGAAGCGTCAGCTACTGAAGTGGGACGGCGCGAAATGGGGCGGCGTGGATATTCCGGACTACAGCACTGCCGCACCAGGCAGCGATGTCGGGCCGTTTATCATGCAGCCTGAAGGGATGGGGCGCCTGTTTGCTATCGATAAGATGGCGGAAGGTCCGTTCCCGGAACACTATGAGCCGTTTGAGACGCCGCTGGGTACTAACCCGCTGCACCCGAACGTGGTCTCTAACCCGGCAGCCCGTATCTTCAAGGGCGATTTTGAAGCGCTGGGTAAAAAGGACAAGTTCCCGTATGTCGGCACCACCTACCGTCTGACCGAGCACTTCCACTACTGGACCAAGCACGCGCTGCTTAACGCCATCGCGCAGCCGGAACAGTTTGTGGAGATCGGCGAGAAGCTGGCGGACAAGCTCGGCATCGCCCATGGCGATACCGTGAAGGTCTCCTCTAACCGCGGCTACATCAAAGCCAAGGCGGTGGTGACCAAGCGTATTCGCACGCTGAACGTTCATGGTCAGCAGGTGGATACCATCGGCATCCCAATTCACTGGGGTTATGAGGGCGTGGCGAAGAAAGGGTTCATTGCGAATACCCTGACGCCGTTCGTCGGTGATGCGAACACGCAGACGCCGGAGTTTAAGGCCTTCCTCGTGAACGTGGAAAAGGTGTAACGGAGACGACTTATGGCTTATCAATCTCAAGACATTATCCGTCGTTCCGCGACTAACGGTTTCACGCCCGCGCCTCAGGCGCGGGACCACCAGCAGGAAGTGGCGAAGCTTATCGACGTGACCACCTGTATCGGCTGTAAAGCCTGTCAGGTGGCTTGTTCAGAGTGGAACGACATCCGTGACGAAGTGGGTCACAACGTCGGGGTGTACGACAACCCGGCGGACCTGACCGCCAAGTCCTGGACGGTAATGCGTTTCTCGGAAGTGGAACAGAACGACAAACTGGAATGGCTTATCCGCAAAGACGGCTGTATGCACTGTGCGGATCCGGGCTGCCTGAAGGCGTGTCCGTCAGAAGGGGCTATCATTCAGTATGCCAACGGCATCGTCGACTTCCAGTCTGAGCAGTGTATTGGCTGCGGCTACTGCATCGCGGGCTGTCCGTTCGACGTGCCGCGCATGAACCCGGAAGACAACCGCGTCTACAAATGTACGCTGTGCGTTGACCGCGTAAATGTCGGTCAGGAGCCAGCCTGCGTGAAGACCTGCCCAACCGGCGCTATCCACTTTGGCTCTAAAGAGGATATGAAAACGCTGGCGGCAGAGCGCGTGGGCGAGCTGAAAACCCGTGGTTACGATAACGCGGGCCTGTACGATCCGGCCGGGGTTGGCGGTACGCACGTGATGTACGTGCTGCACCACGCCGACAAGCCGAATCTGTACCATGGCCTGCCGGAGAACCCGGAAATCAGCGCCACCGTGAAGTTCTGGAAAGGTATCTGGAAACCGCTGGCCGCGGTCGGTTTTGCGGCCACCTTTGCAGCGAGCATCTTCCACTACGTCGGCGTTGGTCCGAACCGCGCGGAAGAGGAAGACGACAACCTGCATGAAGAGAAAGACGAGGTGCGCAAATGAGAAAACGTGACACCATCGTGCGCTACACCGCGCCGGAACGCATCAACCACTGGGTCACCGCCTTCTGCTTCATGCTGGCGGCGATAAGCGGGCTGGGGTTCTTCTTCCCCTCCTTCAACTGGCTGATGCAGATACTGGGCACGCCGCAGCTGGCGCGCATCCTGCACCCGTTCGTGGGTGTGGTGATGTTTGCCTCGTTTATCATCATGTTTTTCCGCTACTGGCACCATAACCTAATCAATCGGGATGATATCTTTTGGGCGAAGAATATTCGTAAGATCGTCGTCAACGAGGAAGTGGGTGATACCGGGCGTTATAACTTCGGCCAGAAATGCGTATTCTGGGCGGCGATTATCTTCCTGGTCCTGTTGCTGGTGAGCGGCGTGATCATCTGGCGTCCGTACTTTGCGCCTGCTTTCTCAATCCCGGTGATCCGATTTGCGCTGATGCTGCATTCATTTGCCGCAGTGGCGTTAATTGTGGTTATCATGGTGCATATCTACGCCGCCCTTTGGGTGAAAGGCACCATTACCGCGATGGTGGAAGGATGGGTAACCAGTACGTGGGCGAAGAAACATCACCCGCGCTGGTACCGTGAAGTCCGCCAGAAACAGGAAAAGTCATCTGAATGAGTATTCGCATAATCCCGCAAGATGAGCTGGGGTCGAGCGAGAAACGCACGGCGGATTATATTCCGCCGTTGTTGTTCCCCAGACTCAAGAACCTCTACAACCGCCGCGCAGAGCGTCTGCGCGAACTGGCAGAGAACAACCCGCTGGGCGATTTTCTGCGTTTTGCCGCGCTGGTCGCCCATGCGCAGGAAGTGGTGCTATACGACCACCCGCTGCAAATGGATCTGACCGCACGCATCAAAGAAGCCAATGCGCAGGGCAAGCCGCCGCTGGACATTCACGTTCTGCCGCGCGACAAGCACTGGCATAAGCTGCTGCATTCGCTGATTGCCGAGCTGAAGCCCGAAATGAGCGGCACGGCGCTGGCGGTCATTGAGAACCTGGAAAAAGCCTCAGAGCAAGAGCTGGAAGAGATGGCGAGCGCGCTGTTTGCCTCCGACTTCTCGCTGGTGAGCAGCGATAAAGCGCCGTTCATCTGGGCTGCGCTGTCGCTCTACTGGGCGCAAATGGCGAGCCTGATCCCGGGTAAAGCCCGCGCTGAATATGGCGAAGCGCGCCAGTTTTGCCCGGTGTGCGGCTCAATGCCGGTCTCCAGCATGGTACAGATTGGTACGACGCAGGGGCTGCGCTACTTGCACTGCAACCTGTGTGAAACCGAGTGGCACGTAGTGCGCATCAAGTGCAGCAACTGCGAACAGACCCGCGATCTGAACTATTGGTCGCTGGAAAACGAAGACGCGGCGGTGAAAGCCGAAAGCTGCGGCGACTGCGGGACCTACCTGAAGATTCTGTATCAGGAAAAAGACCCGAAAGTCGAAGCGGTAGCCGACGATCTCGCCTCGCTGATCCTGGACGCGAAGATGGAGCAGGAGGGCTTTGCCCGTAGCTCGATCAACCCGTTCCTGTTCCCGGGGGAAGGGGAGTAATCTCCACTAAAGCCCGGCGAGCCTCTGTGCAACCGGGCTATTTACTGCGATAGGGCTGGGATGACATGTTGAGGGTCGTTAGCAATGGCGCGCAATAGCGCTTTAGCGGGGCCTGTAGGTGAGCGTCTGCCTTGTTCCCAGTTACGCAACGTATCAACGCTAACTGAGATTAAGTTCGCGAATTTACTCTGCGACAACCCGGACGCCTGACGAATTTCTTTTATTTTCATCGCATCAATTTGAAACGTACGCGACGGCTCTCGTTGGCCCTCGGCAATTTCGTTGATTTGCGCAATGCTTTGGGTTAATCGCTCAAACAGCGCCTTATCCATTTACCACCTCTCAATCATCTTTTTCAGTATGGCTTTTTCACCCGCGGAGAGGTCATCTTTGATCCCTTTGCGATAGATGAGCAGCAACCTGATTTCACACTCACGCGTACGGTGAAAATAGATAACTCTGACTCCACTACGCTTTCCCTTACCGCCAGCAAGCCAGCGAATCTTTCGCAAGCCTCCCGTATTCTGGATCAGATCGCCGTAATCCGGTTGCGTTGCCAGGAATATTTGGAACCTATGATATTCGTCGTCATCCAGTAACGTTTTGACGTCTTCTGTAAAAATATCCGTTTCAATGAATAGCATATATCGTACGCCATTGGCTTATAGTAGCAAACATCCAATGTACGTCAATGACGTACCCCTAGCTGATTACGTTAATGGGATACGCTGAATAAAGCGAAGTATAATTCCTGCTACGTTGTGTATTTGCGAGCCGCTTTCCAGACGACTGCTACTCCTCCTCGTTCCCGCCCTCTTCATACGCGCCATACGGCTTCGCAGGCAGAACGATATAGGTGCCTTCAAACACCGCGCCCGGCGTTTCATCGCCGAACAGCTCAACCTGCATTTGTACGCGTGCTTTACGCCCACGCGCCAGACGGTCGAGATCGCCGCCCAGTGCACCCAGGTCAGCTACCGCGCTCGGCTTGCCGCTGATCGGCGCGCTGTAGCGGATATGGGCATCGGCCAGAATAATGGTGCCGCCGAGATGACGTTCGCGCAGCATCAGCCAGATCAGTCCCCAGCCGGTGAGCGTGGCGAGTGAAAACAGGCTACCGGCAAACAGGGTATGGTGTGGGTTCTGGTTGCCGGTTTCCGGCATGGTGGTAATAAATTTTTGCCCGGTATATTGCTGAATACGCACGCCCATTTTTTCACTGAGCGGAATGTGCTGATACCACGCCTGCTGGAGCTGCCCGCACCAGTCGGCACGATGGAGAATATCGTCCAGGGTGGCGATGGGTTTGATCATCAAAAAGTGACGAATCGGCGTAGTTTGCGGGGCGGTGATTTCCCCCTGATTCACGAAACCAAGCTTGGCAAAGAACTCAACGGCATCTTCACGGGCGCTACAGGTGACGCGCTTGACCCCTTCCTGACGGGCGACGGATTCCAGCGTCATTGCCATCAGCGTTCCGAGGCCTTTGTCCTGCACGGAGGGGTGAACGGCCATAAAGCGGATTGAAGCTTCGTTGTCGGCATTGATATACAGACGCCCCACGGCAACCAGATTGCCCTCTTCATCAACCACCATCTGGTGGTGCGCCATCGCGTCCCAGGCGTCGCGTTCAGACCCTTTAGGTTGATGCAGTGGCTTGCGCAGCATTTCCCAGCGGAAATGGTAATAAACCTCTAACTCTTCTTCCGTTTGCGGTACTCGAAGGTGATACATAGCTGTACTCTCTCTTGTTACCCGCGGCCAGGCCGCCAGTTGGCTCATACCTGGAGCCAGAATGTGACGGGGCCATCGTTCACCAGCGAAACCTGCATATCCGCAGCGAATCGTCCGGTTTGTGTATTCATGTCCTGTTGGCGACAGCGCTCAACAAAGTACTCGTAAAGGGCTTCTGCGCGATCCGGTGCCGCGCCCTTCGAAAAACTCGGCCGCATGCCGCGTTCGGTATCCGCAGCCAGCGTAAACTGGGACACCACCAGCACGCTGCCGCCCGCCTGCTGAACGTTCAGGTTCATCTTGCCTTCCGCATCGCTGAAAATGCGGTAGCCCAGCACGCGCTCACACAAGCGGTTGGCTTTTTGTTCGTCGTCATCCTTTTCGACACCCAGGAGCACCAAAAGTCCTGGGCCGATTTCACCCGTCACCTCATGCGCCACGGTGACGCTGGCACGGGTTACGCGCTGAATCAATGCAATCATGGTTGGTCTGCTTCTTGTTGTTTTTCAGCTTCTGCTGCTTTTTTAAGTTCGCGGTAGACCCCGAGAGTGACAGTTATTTCGGCGCCAAGCAAGACGATGCACCACGTCCAGTAGACCCAGACAAACAAAATGGGGATCACCGCCAGTACGCCGTAAATCAGCTGATAAGAGGGGAACATGGTGATATAAAGCGCGAATCCTTTCTTGCCCAACTCAAAGAGCAACGCCGCGACCAGCGCACCCACCACGGCATCACGGTTGGGTACGCGCGTAGTTGGCACCACGCTATAAAGCAGCCAGAACGAAAGCCACGATAAAATCAGCGGGAAGATGCGCAGCACGTTATCGATCACGCTGTTTAAATCGCTCGCCCAGCGCAGCGAAAGAAGGTAGGAGCTGATCGCCAGGCTCGCCCCCGCCAGCAAGGGGCCGAGGGTTAAAATCATCCAGTAGACGGCAAAGGAATAGACCTTTGGGCGGACTTTTTTGCTCCGCCAGATAGTGTTGAGCGCACTGTCGATGGAGTACATCAGCAGCAGCGCGGTAACAATAAGCCCACACGCCCCCACCGCCGTCATCTTGCTGGAGTTAGCGACAAACTGTTCAATGTAGTTCTGGATCACATCGCCGGTGGCAGGAATAAAGTTTGCGAAAACAAAATGGCGAAGCTGCATGCTCACATCGGCAAACATCGGAAAAGCCGAAAAAAGCGCAAAAATCACCGCCACCAGCGGAACCAGCGAAAGCAAGGACACGTAAGCGAGATTGCCCGCCAGCGTGGTCATGTTGTCCTCATCAATGCGATGCCAGAGGAGTTTCAGCCACGCCCTCAGCGGGCGCGTGTGGTGATTGGCTTTTTGATGAACGGTTTTTAGCATAACTGCTTCGCAAAGTAGTTCGGTATCGTCTCTTTTCCGGTCACCAGAATGGAGGTGATACCTAACTGATTAGCCCCTTCTATATTATCGGCGTTGTCGTCAAAAAAGACCGCATCCGCTGCCGTGAATCCTTCTTCCTGCAATACCGCCTGATAGATGCGCGCCTCAGGTTTACGCATCCCCATCTCCTGGGAGAGATACACTTTATCTGCCGCCGCGTGAATTTCCGGGTATTCATCCGGCCAGAAGGTGGTATGCAGGCGGTTGGTATTAGACAGCACGACAACGCGATGCCCCTGCTCGCGCAGCTTGTGCATGATGTCGATCACTTCGGGGCGGATCGCGACAAATATAGCCTGCCAGCCATGGGAAAATTGCTCGTAACTTAACGAGAGACCCATTTCCTGACAGAAACGCTCTGCGAACGCTTCGTCGCTGATCTCACCGCGCTCGTGCAAATGGAAAGTCTCACCCATCGCGAAATTCTGCTTTAACGTCGCCAGCGGAACACGGCTAAAATCGCTCCATGCGCCCAGCACCCGGTTAAAATCGATATCGACGATTACATTTCCTAAGTCAAAGATATAAAGCATGTTTATCTCCTTTCGCCGTGGAAAAGTAACTGTAGCGGGAAAGAGAAAGTTTAGCTATGCGCCAGATTCAGCTTAGAGAAAGGAAAGGCCCGAATCGCAATATCGGGCCATAAGACGATCAGCCAGCCTGCTGCTCTTCTCCGGAATTCACTTCGACAACCTCAACCTTGCTGGATTTTAGGTGACTTTGCAGCGCCGGGCCGGGCAGCTCATCGGTGAACAGTGCCGTCGCCTGCGCCACGTTGCCAATTTCAACCGCCGCGGAGGCGTGGTATTTCGTATGATCGGCCGCCAGTAAAATGTGACGGGAGTGGGCAATCATGGTTTTCACCACGCTGGCTTCGTTAACGTCAAATTCCATCATCGCGCCGTCGTGCTCTATCGCCCCCACGCTGGTCACGAGGTAGTCCGCCCGGAAGCCAGACACAAACGCCGTTGCCGCAGGCCCGATAATGCCGCCGTTATGCGGGCGCAGCGTACCGCCAGGTAACATCACCTCAAAACGCGGGTTCTTATAAAGAATGTGCGCCACCCGCAGGCTGTTGGTGATGATGCGCAGATGATTATGATTAAGCAGTGCCCGGGCAACGTGCTCCACGGTCGTCCCGATAGTGATAAAGATGGTCGAGCCATCCGGGATATAGTCCGCAATCGCTTCGGCAATCGCCCGTTTCTCTTCGGTAAGCGAAACTTCACGCTGTTCGAACGCCGTATTGACCACGCTGGATGCCCTGCCCGCACCGCCGTGATGACGGGTGATCAGCCCCTGCTCGCTGAGCTTACGGATATCCCGGCGCACGGTTTGCGTCGACACATCCAGCAGCTGCGCCAGTTCATCAATGTTCATATAGCCGCGATCGGCAATCAGCGTCAGCAGCTGATCGTGACGCGGGTTGCCGGTCAGTTCGGTAAGGCTCATGGGCTGTCCTCTGAAAACCATCACGCCCCGCATTTTATACAAAAAGTGACAAAAAAGAGCGGGTTTGATCACAGTCGGGTATACCCGCGCGCCCGCCGGGCTTTGTGCATTTCAGTGCTGCGACGGCGCTGGCAAAACGCACGGCGTCTGCGGCGGGCAATTTCTGCCCCAGGCTGACCGCCAGCGCACCGTGGAACACGTCGCCCGCGCCGGTGGTATCAATGACCTTCACTTCAAATCCAGGCTGATGACATAGCGCGCCGTTTTCCAGCCAGAAACAGCCGTCTCGCCCCTGCGTGACATACACATGTCCATTTGTGAGCATTTGTGCTTTTTTTAATGCGTCTTCTGTTTCATCCAACTGCGTTAAACGCCGCAGTCCCGGCGCAGAGAAGGCCGAGTGATCGCTTAAGGCGATCAGCTCCGCGATATCCTGCGGGGTAACATCCGCATCCAGCAACGTCGGAACGCCCTGCTGACGGGCCAGGGTAAATGCCTGTTTTGCCCCGTCATGCCAGCGCACGTCGGCTAAGACAATGTCCCACTGAGAGAAGTCGATTTCATGCAGCCAGCCTGCCTCGGCGGGCAGATCGGGGCTGGGGTAGTTGGCAATCACTCTTTCCCCACCTGCGTCCACCAGCACCGCCGATTGCGACGATCGGGCCCCCTTAACTACGCGCGTATAGCGGGTGTTCACCCCCAGGGATTCCAGCTCCGCAAGCAACCGTCTGCCGGTATCGTCGTCCCCCACCCGACCAATAAAATCCACTTCCGCGCCCAGTTTCGCGGCTGCCACTGCCGCCGTTGCCGCCGGGCCGCCGCCCACTTCCGTGTAGTCTTTTGCGACATATTTCCCACCTTCTTTTGGTAAATCATCGAGATACCAGATGCGATCCAGCACGGTAATGCCGACACAAACGATGCGAGTCATGGTGATTCCTTCTGCGATTTCTGATGCCTTCATTTTAATTTCACCAAATGTTTAAAAAGTGACCCATGTCAATTTTTTGACTATAAATTACAAATACGATCAAAAACAGACACCACAAACGCGCAAAAATTGACACGATGTGACAGGAGAGAGGCATGTCAGCAATCGCATTTATCGGTTTAGGACAGATGGGCGCGCCCATGGCGAAGAATCTGTTGAAACAGGGCCACCAGCTTAACGTTTTTGATGTGAACCCGCAGGCGGTTCAGGCGCTGGTAGAGAGCGGCGCCCGGGCGGCGGCAACGCCCGCACAGGCAGCAACGGATGCCGAATTCGTGATCACTATGCTGCCAAACGGCGACCTGGTGCGCAGCGTGCTGTTCGGCGAGCACGGCGTGTGCGAAGGGTTGTCCCGCGACGCGCTGGTCATTGATATGTCCACCATTCACCCGCTGCAAACCGACGCGCTGATCCGCGACATGGCTGAGCAAGGCTTCAGCCTGATGGACGTGCCCGTCGGGCGCACCTCTGATCATGCCATCGCCGGTACGCTACTCCTGCTGGCAGGCGGCACGGCAGAGCAGGTTGAGCGCGCCACCCCCGTCTTAATGGCGATGGGTAATGAACTGATTAACGCCGGCGGGCCGGGAATGGGCATCCGCGTGAAGCTCATCAATAACTACATGAGCATCGCCCTGAACGCCCTTTCCGCCGAGGCCGCCGTACTGTGCGAAGCGCTTGGCCTCTCCTTTGACGTGGCGCTCAAGGTGATGAGCGGCACACCTGCGGGCAAAGGCCACTTCACCACGTCATGGCCGAACAAGGTGCTGAAAGGGGATCTTTCACCCGCCTTCATGATCGACCTTGCGCATAAGGATCTGGGGATCGCCCTCGACGTGGCCAACCAGCTGCATGTCCCAATGCCGCTGGGCGCGGCTTCCCGCGAAGTTTACAACCAGGCACGCGCCGCCGGGCGCGGGCGCGAAGACTGGACAGCCATTCTTGAACAGGTTCGCGCATCTGCCGGGCTGAAAAAATCACACTGATACGAAAGGACTGAGGAATGACGATGTACACCCTGAAAGATATCACCCGACCTTCCGGCGGTTTTGCGATGCTGGCCGTGGATCAGCGCGAAGCGATGCGCCTGATGTTTGCGGCGGCAGGCGCGCCGGTACCGGTAACCGACGAGCACCTGACGGATTTTAAAGTCAACGCGGCAAAAATTCTGTCGCCGTACGCCTCTGCCATTCTCGTCGACCAGCAGTTCTGCTATCGCCAGATTGTCGAGCAGCGGGCCGTGGCCAAAAGCTGCGCGATGATTGTGGCAGCCGACGAGTTTATTCCAGGGAACGGTATTCCGGTCGACAGCGTGGTGATCGACAAGAGCATTGACGCGCAGGCGGTCAAACGCGACGGCGGCAAGGCGCTGAAGCTGCTGGTGCTGTGGCGCAGCGATGAAGATCCGCAGCAGCGCCTGGAGATGGTGAAAGCGTTCAATACGCTGTGCCACGATAACGGTCTGTTGAGCATTATCGAGCCGGTTGTGCGTCCACCGCGCCGCGGCGCCGCGTTTGACCGCGAGCAGGCGATTATCGATGCGGCCAAAGAGCTGGGCGACAGCGGTGCCGACCTCTACAAAGTGGAAATGCCGCTGTTTGGTAAGGGCACGCAGCACGAGCTATTGACGGCCTCGCAGAAGCTGAACGAGAACATCGCCATGCCGTGGGTGATCCTCTCCTCCGGCGTGGACGATAAGTTATTCCCGCGCGCGGTGAGCGTGGCGATGCAGGCGGGGGCATCGGGCTTTTTAGCCGGTCGCGCCGTCTGGTCCTCTGTGATTGGCCTGCCGGACACCGAGTTGATGCTGCGTGATATTTCCGTACCAAAACTTCAGCGTCTGGGTGAGATCGTCGACGAAATGATGGCTCGCCGTTAAGAAAGGATCCGAACATGAAATGGTTTAATACCCTGAGCCATAACCGCTGGCTCGAACAAGAGACCGACCGCATTCTCGATTTCGGTAAAAACGCCGCCGTACCGACCGGCTTTGGCTGGCTGGGCAATAACGGGCAGGTGCGTAGCGATATGGGCACCCATCTGTGGATCACAGCCCGCATGCTGCACGTGTACGCGGTGGCGGCGAACATGGGACGTCCTGGTGCGTACGCCCTGGTTGAGCACGGCATTAATGCCCTGAACGGTCCGCTGCGCGACAAACAGCACGGCGGCTGGTACGCCTGCGTAAACGATGAAGGCGTAATTGATGCCTCCAAGCAGGGCTATCAGCATTTCTTCGTCCTGCTGGGCGCGGCGAGCGCCGTCACCACCGGCCATCCGCAGGCACGCAAGTTGCTGGACGACGCCATCGAGGTGATTGAGCGCTACTTCTGGAGCGAACAGGAGCAGATGTGCCTGGAGTCCTGGGATGAAGCCTTCAGCAAAACGGAAGATTACCGCGGCGGTAACGTCAACATGCACGCCGTGGAAGCCTTCCTGATCGTTTATGACGTGACCCACGACCGTAAATGGCTCGACCGCGCCCTGCGCATCGCCTCGGTGATTATTCACGACGTGGCGCGCAAAGGGGAGTACCGCGTTAACGAGCATTTCGACACCAACTGGAACCCGATCCGCGACTACAACATCGATAACCCCGCCCACCGCTTCCGCGCCTACGGCGGCACGCCGGGGCACTGGATTGAGTGGGGTCGCCTGATGCTGCACCTGCGCGCCGCGCTGGAAGCCCGCTTTGAAACCCCGCCGGAATGGCTGCTGGAAGATGCGAAAGGACTGTTCCACGCCACCATCCGGGACGCCTGGGCACCCGACGGGGCCGATGGCTTTGTCTACTCCGTGGGCTGGGACGGTAAACCTATCGTCCGCGAACGCGTGCGCTGGCCAATCGTCGAAGCGATGGGTACGGCTTACACGCTCTACACCGTCACCGGTGAGGCGCAGTACGAAGCCTGGTATCAGAAGTGGTGGGATTACTGCATCAAGTACCTGATGGATTACGAAAACGGTTCATGGTGGCAGGAGCTGGACACCAATAACGAAGTGACCACCAAAGTCTGGGACGGCAAGCAGGATATTTACCATCTGCTGCACTGCCTGGTGATCCCCCGCCTGCCGCTGGCGCCGGGCTTAGCGCCTGCCGTAGCCGCCGGATTACTGGATAGCCTGGCCAAATAATAAAGACGGAGTTTTTATGCGTACCCTACACAATATTGACCTGAAAAATAACGAAAGTGGTTTTACCCTGCGCTGGCAGGACCGTCTGATTTTATCCCACTCTGCGGATGCCCCTTGCCTGTGGATCGGCGCAGGTGAGGCGGATATCGAGATGTTTCGCGGCAACTTCAGCATCAAAGACAAGCTCAACGAAAAGATTGCCCTGACGAACGCGACCGTTACGCAGCAAAGCACGGGCTGGGCAATCCGCTTTACCCGCGGCGACGCGGTGAGCGCGACACTGCTGGTGAGCGTAGATGCTGAAGGCCGTCTGGAGCTGAAGCTGAAAAATGACGCCGCCAGCCATAACCGCATCTGGCTGCGGCTGGCAGCTCAGCCTGACGATCATATTTACGGCTGCGGCGAGCAGTTCTCGTATTTCGATCTGCGCGGCAAGCCGTTTCCGCTGTGGACCAGCGAGCAGGGCGTGGGCCGCAATAAGCAGACCTATGTCACCTGGCAGGCCGACTGCAAAGAGAACGCGGGCGGCGATTACTACTGGACCTTCTTCCCGCAGCCTACCTTCGTGAGCACCCAGAAGTACTACTGCCACGTGGATAACAGCTGTTATATGAACTTCGACTTCAGCGCGCCGGACTTCCACGAGCTGGCGTTCTGGGAAGATAACGCCACGCTGCGCTTCGAATGCGCAGAAACCTACGTCGATCTGCTGGAAAAACTGACCGGCCTGCTGGGGCGTCAGCCTGAACTGCCGGACTGGGTTTACGACGGCGTGACGCTGGGTATTCAGGGTGGCACCGAGGTGTGTCAGCAGAAGCTCGACGCCATGCGCGAGGGCGGCGTGAAGGTGAACGGCATCTGGGCGCAGGACTGGTCCGGCATCCGGATGACCTCCTTCGGCAAACGCGTGATGTGGAACTGGAAGTGGAACAGCGCGCTCTATCCGCAGCTTGATGAGCGGATTGCGCAGTGGAAACAGGAAGGCGTGCAGTTCCTCTCCTATATCAACCCGTACGTCGCCAGCGATAAAGATCTCTGCGAAGAGGCGGCGAAACGCGGCTATCTGACCAAAAACGCCAACGGCGAGGATTACCACGTTGAGTTCGGCGAATTCTACGCGGGCGTTATCGACCTGACCAACCCGGCAGCCTACGGCTGGTACAAAGAGGTCATCAAAAAGAACCTGATCGAACTGGGCTGCGGCGGCTGGATGGCCGATTTCGGGGAATATCTGCCGACCGATACCTTCCTGCACAACGGCGTTAGCGCGGAGATCATGCATAACGCCTGGCCTGCCCTGTGGGCGAAATGTAACTACGAAGCACTGGAGGAGACCGGCAAGCTCGGGGAGATCCTGTTCTTCATGCGCGCGGGCTACACCGGCAGCCAGAAGCACTCGGTGATGATGTGGGCGGGGGATCAGAACGTCGACTGGAGCCTGGACGATGGTCTGGCGTCCGTCGTACCGGCGGCGCTGTCTCTGGCGATGACCGGGCACGGGCTGCACCACAGCGACATTGGCGGCTATACGACGCTGTTCGAGATGAAGCGCAGCAAAGAGCTGCTGCTGCGCTGGTGCGACTTCAGCGCCTTTACGCCGATGATGCGTACCCACGAGGGCAATCGCCCTGGCGACAACTGGCAGTTCGACGGCGACGCCGAAACCATCGCGCACTTCGCGCGCATGACCACCGTGTTCACCACTCTGAAGCCGTACATCAAAGCTGCGGTTGCGCAGAACGCGAAAAGCGGCCTGCCGGTGATGCGTCCGCTGTTCCTGCACTACGAGGACGACGCGCGCGCCTACACGCTGAAATACCAGTACCTGTTTGGCCGCGATCTGCTGGTGGCCCCGGTTCATGAAGAGGGACGCCGCGACTGGTCGCTCTATCTGCCGCAGGACAGCTGGGTCAATGCGTGGACGGGGGAAACCTGCCAGGGCGGTGACATCACCGTTGATGCCCCGCTCGGCAAACCGCCGGTCTTCTATCGCCAGCAAAGCGAATGGGCAGATCTGTTTAGCACCTTACGTCATATCTGATAAGGCTCGCCCGCGGGGAAACCTGCGGGCAGACGGAGAACAATAATGAGTCAACATACTTCTGACCCGGCAACCCTGCGCCTGCCGTTTAAAGAAAAACTCGCCTACGGGATGGGCGATCTCGGCTCTAACATCCTGCTGGATATCGGCACGCTGTATCTGCTGAAGTTCTACACCGACGTGCTGGGACTGCCCGGTACCTACGGGGGGATTATCTTCCTGATTGCGAAGTTTTTTACCGCCTTCACCGATATGGGCACCGGGATCATGCTCGACTCCCGGCGCAAGATTGGCCCGAAAGGGAAATTCCGCCCGTTCGTGCTGTATGCAGCCTTCCCTGTGACGCTGCTGGCGATTGCCAACTTCGTCGGCACACCGTTTGAGATGACCGGCAAAACGGTGATGGCAACGGTGCTGTTCATGCTGTACGGCCTGTTCTTCAGCATGATGAACTGCTCTTACGGCGCGATGGTGCCCGCCATTACCAAAAACCCGGACGAGCGAGCCTCGCTGGCGGCCTGGCGTCAGGGCGGCGCCACGCTCGGCCTGCTGCTCTGTACGGTGGGCTTTGTCCCGGTGATGAACCTCATTGAGGGCAATGACCAGCTTGGCTACATCTTTGCCGCCACCCTCTTCTCGCTGTTCGGGTTGTTCTTTATGTGGTGGTGCTATAAGGGCGTAACCGAGCGTTACGTTGAGACGCAACCTGCTAACCCGGCGCAGAAACCGGGGCTGTTGCAGTCGTTTCGCGCCATCGCCGGGAACCGTCCGCTGTTTATCCTGTGCATCGCTAACCTGTGCACGCTGGGTGCCTTTAACGTCAAACTCGCCATTCAGGTCTACTACACGCAGTACGTGCTGAACGACCCGATCCTGCTGTCGTACATGGGCTTCTTCAGCATGGGCTGTATTTTTATCGGCGTCTTTATGATGCCTGGCGCGGTGCGGCGCTTTGGTAAGAAAAAGGTCTATATCAGCGGGCTGGCAATTTGGGTGGCAGGCGATCTGCTTAACTACTTCTTCGGCGGCGGCTCGGTGAGCTTTGTGGCGTTCTCCTGCCTGGCGTTTTTCGGTTCCGCGTTCGTGAACAGCCTGAACTGGGCGCTGGTCTCCGATACCGTGGAGTACGGCGAGTGGCGCACCGGCGTACGCTCCGAGGGGACGGTCTATACCGGCTTTACCTTCTTCCGCAAGGTATCGCAGGCGCTGGCGGGCTTCTTCCCGGGGATCATGCTTACGCAGATTGGCTATGTGCCCAACGTGGTGCAATCCGCCGGCACGGTTGAAGGGCTGCGGCAGCTGATATTTATCTACCCGAGCCTGCTGGCGGTCATCACCATCGTGGCGATGGGCTGCTTCTACAACCTCAACGAGAAGATGTATGTGCGCATCGTGGAAGAAATTGAGCTGCGCAAACGTACGGCATAAATGACGTGATTGAGCGCCCTGCGGGGCGCTTTGAGGATCGACCATGACACACAATACTGATCCGTTAACCCTGAAATTGAGCCTGCGAGAGAAGTGCGCCTACGGGATGGGCGATTTTGGCTCGAACCTGATGCTCTGTATTGGCACGCTGTATCTGCTGAAGTTTTACACGGACGAGCTGGGCATGCCCGCGTTCTACGGCGGCATCATTTTTCTGGTCGCCAAGTTCTTTACCGCGTTTACCGACATGCTGACCGGGGTGCTGCTGGACTCCCGGCGTAATATCGGCGCGCGGGGGAAATTCCGGCCATTCATTCTCTACGCCTCCGTCCCGGTGGCGCTGGTGGCCACGGCGCAGTTTATGGCCAACGACTTTAGCCTGACGGTGAAAACGGCCCTCGCCACCGTGCTCTTCATGATGTTTGGCCTCTGCTACAGCCTGATGAACTGCGCCTACGGTGCAATGGTTCCGGCCATCACCAAAAACCCGAACGAGCGCGCGCAGCTTGCGGCGTGGCGTCAGGGCGGCGCAACGGTAGGACTGTTGCTCTGCACCGTCGGCTTTATGCCGATTCAGGCTCTGTTCGTCAGCCAGCCCTCAATCGGCTATCTGGTGGCCGCGCTGGTGTTCGTCACCGGGGGGCTGTTCTGCATGTGGTGGTGCTACAGCGGGGTGAAAGAGCGCTACGTCGAGCTTACGCCCGATCACCATAAGCCCGGCATTCTGAAATCATTCTGCGCAATTTTCCGCAATCCGCCGCTGCTGGTGCTGTGCATCGCCAACCTCTGTACCCTCGCCGCGTTTAACATCAAGCTGGCGATTCAGGTCTACTACACCCAGTACGTGCTGAACGATCTGCATCTCCTGTCGTGGATGGGCTTTTTCAGTATGGGCTGCATTCTGATTGGCGTGTTTCTGGTGCCTGGCGCGGTAAAGCGCTTTGGCAAGAAACCGGTCTATCTGGGCGGGCTGGCGCTGTGGGCGGTGGGCGACGTGCTGAATTTCTTCTGGGGAACCAGCTCCCTGCTGTTCGTGCTCTTTTCCTGCATGGCCTTCTTCGGCACGGCGTTTGTGAACAGCCTGAACTGGGCGCTGGTGCCGGATACGGTTGATTACGGCGAGTGGAAAACCGGGATTCGCGCCGAAGGGTCGGTGTATACCGGCTATACCTTCTCGCGCAAAATCTCCGCGGCGCTCGCCGGTTTTCTGCCCGGTATCATGCTGACCCAGATTGGCTACGTTCCTCATGCCGTGCAGAGCGCGGGCACGCTGCTGGGTTTGCGTCAGCTGATTTTCCTCTGGCCGTGCGGCCTGGCGATCGTTGCTGCCGTGACCATGGGGCTGTTTTATAAACTCAACGAAGCGCGCTTCGCCTTTATTATCGAGGAGATTGGAAAACGGAAAAAACAGACAGCAAATACCCCTGAGATAACCACCAACAATAAAGCGTCAGCAGTCACTTTATAACTATAAATCCGGCCAATATGTCCTTCCTGTTAATCAGGAGGGAGGCCTTTCTGTACCTGATACATGGACAAATTATGAATAGAATCATCACCGTACTGATCGTGTCGTCTGTGTCCTGCCCGGTTTTTGCCGGGGCCTATGTCGAAACGCGCGAAGCGTACAATACGGCCTCTGAGCTGCACGAGGTGATCCTGCGTGCGGGCTATAACTTCGATATGGGCGCGGGGCTGATGTTCACCAACGCTTATAACGTGGGGAAATGGGACGAACTGAAGCACAGCTATAACGAAATCGAGGGTTGGTATCCGCTCTTCAAACCGACCGACAAACTCACCTTCCAGCCCGGCGGCTTGATCAATGACAGCAGCGCAGGATCAGGTGGAGCACTCTATTTAGATACTAACTATAAATTTACGGACTGGTTCAATCTGACGTTCCGCTATCGCTATAACCATAACAATTACGATACGCCGGACTATAACGGACAGATGGATAAAAACGACACGCACGAATTCGCCAACTACTGGAATTTCAAAATGACGGATGCGTTTTTCTACACCTTTGAGCCGCACTTTTTCCAGCGGGTGAATGATTACCACAGCAAAAATGGCAAAGATCATCACTGGGAAATTACCAACAAGTTCAGCTATAAAATCGACAGAAACTGGCTGCCGTATCTTGAGCTACAGTGGCTGGACCGATGGAATGATTGCAACCGCGAGCAGTACCGGATCCGTTTAGGGTTACGTTATTCGTTCTAATAAAAAAGCCGCTGATCGCTCAGCGGCTTTTCGTTGCCAGGTGGCGCTTGCGCTTTACCCGGCCTACGGCATAACCGAATTACTCTTCTTTCGCACCGCGCATAGCACGTTTACGATCGTTCTCGGTCAGGTGACGTTTACGGATACGAATTGACTGAGGCGTCACTTCTACCAGTTCGTCATCATCGATGAATTCCAGAGCCTGCTCCAGCGTCATCTTGATCGGTGGAACCAGAACCGTTGCTTCGTCAGTACCGGACGCACGCATGTTGGTCAGTTTCTTACCGGTCAGGCAGTTTACCGTCAGGTCGTTAGAACGGCTGTGAATACCGATGATCTGGCCTTCGTAAACTTCAGCACCGTGACCCAGGAACAGCTTACCGCGATCCTGCAGACCGAACAGCGCAAACGCAACCGCTTTACCCTGACCGTTGGAGATCAGTACGCCGTTGTTACGCTGGCCCACTTCGCCCGGACGGATGTCGTCATAGTGGCTGAAGGTGGAGTACAGCAGGCCGGTACCGGAGGTCATGGTCATGAACTCAGAACGGAAGCCGATCAGGCCACGGCTTGGGATCACGTAGTCGAGACGTACGCGGCCTTTGCCATCTGGATTCATGTTTTTCAGGTCGCCTTTACGCTCACCCAGTGCCTGCATGACAGAACCCTGGTGCTGCTCTTCAACGTCCAGCGTTACGTTTTCGAATGGCTCTTGTTTACGGCCATCGATTTCGCGGAAGATAACTTTCGGACGGGATACCGCCATCTCGAAACCTTCACGACGCATGTTCTCAATCAGAACAGACAGGTGCAGCTCACCACGACCGGAAACGCGGAATGCATCAGCGTCTTCGGTTTCTTCAACGCGCAGCGCAACGTTGTGCACCAGCTCTTTGTTCAGGCGGTCAAGGATCTGACGAGAGGTAACGAACTTACCTTCTTTACCACAGAACGGAGAGGTGTTGACGTTGAAGAACATGGATACGGTTGGTTCATCAACAGACAGGGCTGGCAGCGCTTCGACGTTCTGCGGATCGCAGATGGTGTCGGAGATGTTCAGTTCACCCAGACCGGTAATAGCGATGATGTCGCCCGCTTCAGCGATGTCGCTCTCGATACGCTCAAGACCCAGGTGAGTCAGTACTTTACCGACTTTACCGTTACGGGTTTTGCCTTCGCTATCGATGATAGTGACCTGCTGGTTAGGCTTCACTTTACCGCGCTTGATACGACCAATGCCGATTACGCCAACATAGTTGTTGTAGTCGAGCTGGGAGATCTGCATTTGCAGGGTGCCTTCCAGGTCAACGTTTGGCGCAGGAACGCGGTCAACAATCGTCTGGTACAGCGGAGTCATGTCTTCCGCCATGTCTTCGTGATCCAGACCGGCGATACCGTTCAGCGCAGACGCATAAACGATAGGGAAGTCCAGCTGTTCGTCGGTCGCGTCGAGGTTAACGAACAGGTCGAAGACCTGGTCAACAACCCAGTCAGGACGCGCGCCAGGACGGTCAACCTTGTTGATCACAACGATAGGTTTCAGGCCGTGGGCAAATGCTTTTTTGGTCACGAAGCGCGTTTGCGGCATAGGGCCATCAAATGCGTCAACCACCAGCAGCACGGAATCCACCATGGACATCACGCGCTCAACTTCACCACCGAAGTCGGCGTGCCCTGGGGTATCAACGATGTTGATACGGTAGTCATTCCATTTGATAGCGGTGTTTTTGGCGAGGATGGTAATCCCACGCTCTTTCTCCAAATCGTTGGAGTCCATCACACGCTCTTGAGTTTCGGCACGAGCATCAAACGTACCGGACTGCTGTAGCAGCTTGTCAACCAGGGTAGTTTTACCATGGTCGACGTGCGCGATGATGGCGATATTACGCAATTTTTCGATCACAACTTTGCCTCAGGCATTTAGAAATAGCGCGTTATTGTACACGGATTAATCGCACTACAAAACAGGATCACAAACATCCCCCGCAAACAAGTATTGCAGAGATGCTTTGTGATCGCTTTCACGGAGCGGTAAAAGGGCACTTTAACGTAAATTGCACCAATATGGTGCTCAATGTTCACACTGAAGCACTATAATGGTGCAACGAATCCAATGTGGTGCAGCCCTTCTGCACTATGGTGCGCATGATAACGCCTTTTTGGGGTGTTTTAAAAGTTGGCACAGATTTCGCTTTACAGAAATACAGTAAAAATATGGCAGCCCAGCCGATTTGAAGACCTCGTTACCACGACGACAATGACCAATCTGGAGAGTTAAGTATGTCCGCTGAACACGTTTTGACGATGCTGAACGAACATGAAGTGAAGTTTGTTGATCTGCGCTTCACCGATACCAAAGGTAAAGAACAGCACGTCACGATCCCTGCTCATCAGGTGAACGCCGAATTCTTTGAAGAAGGCAAAATGTTTGACGGCTCCTCCATTGGCGGCTGGAAAGGCATTAACGAATCCGACATGGTTCTGATGCCAGATGCAACCACTGCGCTCATTGACCCGTTCTACGAAGAACCTACGCTGATCATCCGCTGCGATATCCTGGAACCTGGCACGCTGCAAGGCTATGACCGTGACCCACGCTCCATCGCAAAACGCGCTGAAGAGTACCTGCGCTCTACCGGCATCGCAGACACCGTTCTGTTCGGGCCAGAGCCAGAGTTCTTCCTGTTCGACGACATCCGTTTTGGTGCTTCCATTTCTGGCTCCCACGTCGCTATCGATGACATCGAAGGCGCATGGAACTCTTCCACCAAGTACGAAGGTGGTAACAAAGGTCACCGTCCGGGCGTGAAAGGCGGTTACTTCCCGGTTCCTCCGGTCGATTCTTCTCAGGACATCCGTTCTACCATGTGTCTGATCATGGAAGAGATGGGCCTGGTTGTTGAAGCGCACCACCACGAAGTGGCAACGGCTGGCCAGAACGAGATCGCTACCCGCTTCAACACCATGACCAAAAAAGCGGATGAGATTCAGATCTACAAATACGTTGTGCACAACGTTGCGCACCGTTTCGGTAAAACCGCGACCTTCATGCCAAAACCCATGTTTGGCGACAACGGTTCCGGCATGCACTGCCACATGTCCCTTTCCAGGAACGGTACTAACCTGTTCTCTGGCGACAAGTACGCGGGTCTGTCCGAGCAGGCGCTGCACTACATCGGTGGTGTTATCAAACACGCTAAAGCGATCAACGCCCTGGCGAACCCAACCACTAACTCCTACAAGCGTCTGGTCCCTGGCTACGAAGCACCAGTAATGCTGGCGTACTCTGCCCGTAACCGTTCTGCTTCTATCCGTATCCCGGTGGTTGCGTCTCCGAAAGCGCGTCGTATCGAAGTGCGCTTCCCGGACCCGGCGGCTAACCCATACCTGTGCTTCGCAGCACTGCTGATGGCCGGTCTGGACGGTATCAAGAACAAGATCCACCCGGGCGAAGCCATGGACAAAAACCTGTACGACCTGCCGCCAGAAGAAGCGAAAGAGATCCCACAGGTTGCCGGCTCTCTGGAAGAAGCCCTCCAGGCGCTGGACGCAGACCGCGAGTTCCTGACCGCTGGCGGCGTGTTCACCGATGAAGCTATCGACGCTTACATCGCGCTGCGTACCGAAGAAAACGACCGCGTTCGCATGACGCCGCACCCGGTTGAGTTCGAACTGTACTACAGCGTTTAATTGATTTGTTTTACCCGGCGCATACGCGTCGGGAGTCGTTGCCGTGGAAACTTTAGCCCATCTTCGGATGGGCTTTTTTCTCCACCAACAACCTGATCTCACGCGCTTTTTACCTCTAAAACGCTATACTGCACTAAAATAGTGCAACGACTCCAGGAGACTGCTGAATGGCAACTGGCACGCTGCCCGATGCTGGGCAGATCCTCAATTCTTTAATTAACAGTATTTTGCTGGTCGACGACGAGCTGGCGGTGCATTACGCCAACCCAGCGGCGCAGCAGCTGCTCGCCCAAAGCGCCCGTAAACTGTTTGGCACGCCGCTGCCAGAACTGCTGAGCTATTTCTCGCTGAATATTGGCCTGATGCAGGAGAGTTTGCAGGCGGGTCAGGGCTTCACCGATAACGAAGTGACACTGGTGATTGACGGACGCTCGCATATTTTGTCCCTCACCGCACAGCGCCTGCCAGATGGCATGATTCTGCTGGAAATGGCGCCGATGGATAACCAGCGTCGTCTCAGCCAGGAGCAGCTTCAGCATGCGCAGCAGATTGCGGCGCGCGACCTGGTGCGCGGGCTGGCCCATGAGATCAAAAACCCGCTGGGCGGCTTACGCGGTGCGGCACAGCTTTTGACCAAAGCGCTGCCTGACCCTGCCCTGGCGGAGTATACCAACGTCATTATTGAGCAGGCGGACCGTCTGCGTAATTTGGTCGATCGCCTGCTCGGGCCGCAGCAGCCAGGGATGCACGTTTCAGAAAGCATTCATAAGGTCGCGGAGCGGGTGGTGAAACTCGTCTCGATGGAGCTGCCGGATAACGTCACGCTGGTGCGTGACTATGACCCAAGCCTGCCGGAGCTGGCGCACGATCCGGACCAGATTGAACAGGTGCTGTTGAACATTGTGCGTAACGCGTTGCAGGCGCTGGGCCCGGAGGGTGGCGAAATTATTCTGCGTACCCGCACCGCGTTCCAGCTGACGCTGCACGGCGTACGTTATCGTCTGGCAGCACGTATTGATGTGGAAGATAACGGACCGGGGATCCCGCCGCATCTCCAGGACACCCTGTTCTACCCGATGGTCAGCGGTCGCGAAGGCGGCACCGGGCTGGGGTTATCCATAGCCCGAAATTTGATTGACCAACACTCCGGCAAAATTGAATTTACCAGTTGGCCGGGACATACCGAGTTTTCGGTTTTCCTGCCGATTAAAAAATAAAGGTGACGTTTATGCAACGAGGGATAGTCTGGGTAGTCGATGACGATAGCTCCATCCGTTGGGTGCTTGAACGCGCGCTCACAGGAGCGGGATTAAGCTGCACGACGTTTGAGAGTGGCAGCGAGGTGCTCGACGCACTCACCACCAAAACGCCGGACGTTCTGCTCTCGGATATTCGCATGCCGGGTATGGACGGACTGGCGCTCTTAAAGCAGATCAAACAGCGCCACCCTATGCTTCCGGTCATCATAATGACCGCCCACTCCGACCTGGATGCTGCCGTCAGCGCGTACCAGCAGGGCGCGTTTGATTACCTGCCAAAACCGTTTGATATCGACGAAGCCGTTGCGCTGGTTGAGCGCGCTATCAGCCACTATCAGGAGCAACAGCAGCCCCGCAATGCCCCCGACTTTGGACCAACGACGGACATCATCGGTGAAGCGCCGGCCATGCAGGACGTGTTTCGCATCATCGGGCGTCTGTCGCGTTCGTCTATCAGCGTCTTGATTAACGGTGAATCAGGGACCGGTAAAGAGTTGGTCGCACACGCCCTGCATCGCCACAGCCCGCGGGCGAAAGCCCCCTTTATCGCCCTGAACATGGCAGCGATCCCTAAGGATTTAATTGAATCTGAGCTGTTCGGCCACGAAAAAGGGGCATTTACCGGAGCCAATACCATTCGTCAGGGACGCTTTGAACAGGCTGACGGCGGCACGCTTTTCCTGGATGAAATCGGCGATATGCCGCTGGATGTACAGACCCGACTGTTGCGCGTGCTGGCAGATGGACAGTTTTACCGTGTGGGCGGGTATGCGCCGGTGAAGGTGGACGTACGCATTATCGCCGCGACGCACCAGAACCTGGAGCTGCGCGTACAGGAGGGGAAATTCCGTGAGGATTTATTCCATCGTCTGAACGTGATCCGCGTCCACCTGCCGCCGCTGCGCGAGCGTCGGGAAGATATCCCGCGTCTGGCGCGCCATTTCCTGCAGGTGGCGGCCCGCGAGCTGGGCGTGGAAGCCAAGCAGCTTCATCCGGAAACGGATGCCGCCCTCACCCGTCTGGCGTGGCCGGGCAACGTGCGTCAGCTGGAAAACACCTGTCGCTGGCTGACGGTGATGGCCGCCGGCCAGGAAGTGCTGATTCAGGATTTACCAGCAGAACTGTTTGAAGCCACCGTGCCCGAGAGCACCGCAGGACATACGCTGCCGGACAGCTGGGCAACGCTGCTGGCGCAGTGGGCAGATCGCGCGCTGCGTTCCGGTCATCAAAACTTGCTTTCTGAAGCACAGCCTGAAATGGAGCGCACGCTGTTGACCACCGCGCTTCGTCATACCCAAGGCCACAAACAGGAAGCGGCTCGCCTGTTGGGATGGGGTCGAAACACCCTCACGCGCAAGCTGAAAGAGCTGGGAATGGAGTGATCTTACTCCGCTGTGTAAAGGTTACTAATTGAGCGCAAAGTGCCGTTATTTTGCGCTTTACTGTTCCGATGAGTTTTGTATGATCGTGCCCGGAAACTGGGGGGAGCATCATGCTGGAATCATTAGTGACCTTGCTTTCGAGCGGTGCAGCAGAAAGCCACACGCCACAAACTGCCGTTGCGGCGGTATTGTGTGCGGCACTGGTTGGGCTGTTTAGCTAACGAGCTGTCGATGAAAAGCCGGGTGGCGGCTTCGCCTTACCCGGCCTACATAAGTGCGAGTTGTAGGCCGGGTAAGCGAAGCGCCTCCCGGCATTGCAACTTAAATCACGCGCGAGAACTGCTGTAAACGCGCTTTCTGGCGCAGATAGGCATCGAAGCACATGCAGATATTACGAATCAACAGACGCCCCTTCGGCGTGACGACCACCGCGCTCTCCGACACATCCACCAGCCCGTCTTTCGCCAGCGGCGCAAGAAGCTTCAGGTCTTCGGCAAAGTAATCGCTGAATCGCTGATCCCATTGCGACTCCACCTCGCGGAATTCGAGACGGAAGTTGCAGATAAGCGCCTTAATCACATCACGACGGATGCAGTCGTCGCGCGTTAACGCAATGCCGCGCCACAGCGCGTTGCCCGTTTCATCAACCTGCTGGTAATACAGCTTCAGCTCTTTTTGGTTCTGGGCGTAGCAGTCGCCAATCATGCTGATAGCGGAGACACCCATTCCGAGCAGATCGGTATCTCCCTGGGTGGTGTATCCCTGGAAGTTACGATGGAGAACACCTTCGCGCTGGGCAATCGCCAGTTCGTCGTCAGGGCGGGCAAAGTGATCCATCCCGATAAACTGATAGCCGGTTTCGGTCAGCGAGGCGATGGTCTCCTGCAAAATGTCCAGCTTCTGCTGGGCGGAAGGCAGATCCGCATCTTTGATTTTGCGCTGCGCGGCGAACAGCGTCGGCAGGTGCGCATAGTTAAAGACGCTCAGACGGTCCGGGTTGAGCTCAGCCACGCGTTTAAGCGTGTAGGCGAAGCTCTCCGGCGTCTGCTTCGGCAGGCCGTAAATCAGGTCTATATTCGTTGAGGTAAAGCCGATTTCACGCGCATGGTTGAGTAAGGCAAAGATAAACGCTTCATCCTGCTCGCGGTTGACCAGGCGCTGTACTTCTTTGTTGAAGTCTTGTACACCCATACTCAGGCGGTTGAAGCCTTCGGCGCGTAAATGATCCAGCACATCCAGCTCGATTTCACGCGGATCGACCTCGATCGAAATTTCAGCGTCGTGGTTAAAACTGTAATTGCCGCGCAGTAGCGCCATCAGGCGGCTGATCTGCGCTTTATTCAGATAGGTTGGCGTACCGCCGCCCCAGTGAAGCTGGCTGACGTGACGGCCTTTAAACAGCGGTGCGCGGTGCAGAATTTCCTGTTCAAGCGCATCGAGGTATTGATCGGCTTTGTGCTGCTGGCGGGTAACGATTTTATTGCAGCCGCAGAAGTAGCAGAGCTTGTGGCAGAACGGAATATGGACGTAGAGCGACAGCGGGCGCTCGGGATAGCGCGCCACAGCATGCTGAAAATCCGCCTCGCCGAAAGCGTCAGAAAACTCCAGCGCGGTGGGGTATGAGGTATAACGCGGCCCGGAATAGTTATATTTCTGGATCAGGGCCAAATCCCAGTCGATAGATGGTACAGACATGCTCACTCCTTCCGTTGGTGTCGCGTTCGTATACGGCGGCCCGTTCTGGTCCCGTTGCGGGCCATCATTCGGGTGCGCAGCCACTTCTGTCGCCGCGACAACCGCCGTAGTTTAACGAATAACCACACCAGATAACATATAACCGGAAGGGTTATAAGCAGGACGAGTGTACCTGCCGGGTGCAAATGTTAGTTTCCACCTTTCAGCAGACGCATCATATCTTCCTGCTTTTCGTCTTCCTCTTCGTCTTCTTCATCATCGTAGGACAGACCCAGCTTCTGCATCAGTTCATCAATGCGATCCAGTTTGGCATCTACCCAGGACTGCTCTTCAGCGGTCAGGGTTTCACCCTCTTCAAGACGTTCCAGCAGCGCATCCAGGCGCTCATCGTTCTCCAGCATATCCAGCTCAGCCTGCGGTGAAAGCATAGGTTTCTCGCTCTTTGGTTTGTGCTGCTTAGTGACCGGCGTGTCTGTCACGCCCAGTGGAATGGGAGTTTTACTGCCGATACGAGGATCTTTCTGCTGTTTGCCTTTTGCAGAAGCGCCTGCGGCACCGCCACCGTTAGCACGGCTACCCGCAGTATGGCCACGATGCTTTTTATCGCGTTTGCGATCGCGCGCTTCCTGATTCAGTTCTTCGCGCGTTTTGCGGCGGGCTTTTGCAGGGCGTTTCGCGCCCGCAGCGGAGGTCGGTTTTTTCATGATGTTTTATCTTTAAGTCGTTTTCTTCAGTATAGAATTGCGGCGAAATCTAGCAGAAAGCAAGCAAAGAAAAAAGGCGACAGAGCAATCTGTCGCCTTTTTTCCTGACTCACAACCCTTAACGGGTCAGACATTCCCTGTTTGCCTTCAACAAACCCTGTTTATCCCTTGGCTACTACCGTCCGTGATACGGTTCCGTTTCCTGTTAAAAACGCCTCCAGGCGCCGGTCGTCCTGACAATCCTGAGTCTTCGCCTCCTGGCGCTCCTGACCCTTATCCTTAAGTCGTTTTCCTGCTGGCATCCTCGCCTTGACGCACACTTTACCTTGTTCTCTTAAACTAACAAGCAACGAAAAGGTACTAAACCGGATTTTCAGATAATTACTCATTAATAACTCTTTGAATTTTAATATTTTGAGTTTTTTAGCGCCTGCGATTTCTCTTAAATTTCTCATAAGCTTAAGGGCAGATCTCTTACATTCCGTAGGGCTTTCACTTACACGTCAATGACGAAGGGAAAAGCCTTTTGCCCGCATTCAGGTATAATCCCCCGCAGATTACGATTTTTGGAGACGACCACGTGACTACCTGGAACTACCAACAGACGCATTTTGTCACCAGTGCGCCCGATATTCGCCACCTGCCCTCAGACACAGGGATTGAGGTGGCATTTGCTGGCCGCTCCAATGCGGGAAAATCCAGCGCCCTGAATACGCTGACCAATCAGAAAAACCTGGCGCGTACCTCAAAAACACCTGGCCGTACTCAGCTGATTAACCTGTTTGAAGTGGCTGAAGGCAAACGCCTGGTCGATTTACCGGGCTACGGTTACGCGCAGGTACCGGAAGAGATGAAGATCAAATGGCAGCGTGCGCTGGGTGAATACCTGGAAAAACGCATGTGTCTGAAAGGTCTGGTGGTGCTGATGGATATTCGACACCCGCTAAAAGATCTCGACCAGCAGATGATTGACTGGGCGGTGGCAAGCGATATTGCGGTGCTGGTGCTGCTGACAAAAGCGGATAAGCTGGCGAGCGGCGCGCGCAAGGCGCAGGTGAACAAGGTGCGTGAAGCGGTGCTGGCATTCAACGGTGATGTACAGGTTGAACCGTTCTCCTCGCTGAAAAAGCAGGGTGTGGACAAACTGCGACAGAAGCTAGACAGCTGGTTTAACGATCTGGAACCGGCGACAGAAGCGGAAGCAGAGTAACAACAGGCGCGGCGATGACCGCGTTTTTTTCGCCCGAAACTTTCCTTTCCGCAATAAAAAACGCCCCAGTCATTACTGACTGGGGCGGCTAAAATATTCAGCCAAATCCGATTACGTGAAGTAAAAGGTCTGAAAGATAGAACATCTTACCTCTGTACCCTACGTCGTTAACTCTACTCTTTTTTTGTCTCTTGAAAAAGCACTTTTTGTAGTTTTTTTTCATTCTTTACATAGGGAATTCTAATGATCGTCACAAAACGCGCGTACTTATGTTGCTTACTTACATAAAAAGCGCGTTATTCCGATAACGCTTAGTGAGCCTGATCCCAGTTTTCGCCGCTACCCACTTCCACCAGCAACGGAACGTCCAGCTTCATGCTGTTTTCCATCAGTTCATGGATCTTCTGAGAGACCTCTTCCAGGTCGTCTTTATGGACTTCAAATACCAGTTCATCGTGTACCTGCATGATCATTTTCACGCGCGGTTTCTCTTTTTCCAGCCAGGCATCAACGGCGATCATCGCGCGTTTGATGATGTCTGCCGCAGTGCCCTGCATCGGGGCATTGATAGCAGCACGTTCAGCGCCAGCACGGCGCGCGGCGTTGCTGGATTTGATGTCCGGAAGGTAAAGACGACGGCCATCCAGCGTTTCAACGTAGCCTTTCTCTTTCGCCTGCGCGCGGGTACGCTCCATATATTCCAGCACGCCCGGATAGCGCTCAAAGTAGAGATCCATATACTTCTGCGACTCTTTACGCGGAATGTTGAGCTGGCGTGATAGGCCAAATGCGCTCATGCCGTAAATAAGGCCAAAGTTAATCGCTTTTGCGCTACGACGCTGTTCGTTTGTCACGCTGTCCAGCGGCAGGCCAAACACTTCGGCAGCTGTCGCCCGGTGGATATCCTTCCCTTCGGCAAATGCCGTCAGCAGGCCTTTGTCACGCGACAGGTGCGCCATAATACGCAGTTCGATTTGCGAGTAGTCTGCTGAGACAATCAGATAATCCTCTGGGGCAATGAAAGCCTGGCGTATACGGCGGCCCTCTTCATTACGCACCGGAATGTTCTGAAGGTTAGGATCGGTTGACGAAAGTCGCCCGGTCGCCGCCACAGCCTGGTGATAGGAGGTGTGCACGCGGCCCGTTTTCGGGTTAATCATCAACGGCAGTTTGTCGGTATAGGTCGATTTCAGCTTCGCCAGACCACGGTACTGCAGGATAACTTTTGGCAGCGGATAGTCCAGCGCCAGCTCTTCCAGCACCTCTTCAGAGGTTGAAGGCGCGCCGCCCGGCGTTTTCTTCAGCGGTTTGATACCCTGCTTTTCAAACAGGATGGTTTGCAGCTGTTTCGGTGACGACAGGTTAAATGCCTCTCCAGCAAGCTCATGCGCTTTCTGTTCAAGCTCGGTCAGGCGCTGCGCCAGCTCGCCAGAGTGATTATGCAGCACCGTTGGGTCGATTTTGACGCCGTTACGCTCAATGCGGGACAGCACAGGCACCAGCGGCATCTCAATGTTCTGGAAAACATTCAGCGGCCCTTCGTGCTTCTGCAATTTCGGCCACATTTTGAGATGCAGCTGTAGCGTGACGTCAGCGTCTTCCGCGGCGTAGCGGCCTGCTTCTTCCAGCGCGATCTGGTTAAAGGTCAGCTGATTTTTGCCCTTACCGGCAATTTCTTCAAAGGTGATGGTTTTGTGTTTCAGCCAACGATCGGATAAGGAATCCATATCATGGCGGCCCGCCACGCTGTCCAGAATGTAAGATTCCAGCATGGTGTCAAAAGCGATACCACGCAGTTCAATGCCGTAGTTTTGCAGAATACCGCGGTCGTACTTCAAGTTTTGCCCGACCTTCAGCGCTTTCTCGTCTTCCAGAATCGGCTTCAGCAGTTCTAAGGCGCGCTCGCGCGAGATCTGCTCCGGCGCATCCAGATAGTCATGCGCTACCGGAACATAGGCTGCCATACCCGGCTCCGTCGCGAATGACAGACCTACCATATTGGCAGATATGTTATCGAGACTGTCCGTTTCGGTATCGAACGCAAATACCGGTGCTTTTTTCAGCTTTTCAATCCAGGCGACGAGCTGCGACTCTTCAAGGATGGTTTCATAGTTATCGAATGAGAGTGCTGCCGCTGCTTCTTCTGCCTGCTCTTCGGCATCGACAACGATAGTTTCTTTCGGCTTCGCCGCAGCTTTTGCCCCTTTCGCCTGAAGCCATTTCCCGGCTTCGACATCCGTGGTCCAGCGTTTAAATTCGTATTTTCTGAACAGGCCAAGCAGTTCTTCTGCGGCGGGTTCCTGCACTTCAAGCTGGTCGCAGGTAAGCTCCAGCTCGACGTCGGTTTTGATGGTGGCTAACTGATAAGAGAGGTAAGCCACCTCTTTGTTATCGGCGAGCTTTCCGGCCATGGTTTTTGCACCACGGAAGGTAAGTCCGGCAATTTTGTCGGACTCAGCGTACAGCGTATCCAACCCACCTAACCCTTGCAGCAGCGCCTGAGCTGTTTTTTCGCCCACGCCCGGCACGCCAGGGATGTTATCCGAGGAATCCCCCATCAGGGCGAGGAAATCAATAATGAGTTCTGGCGGCACGCCATATTTGGCAACCACTTCTTCCGGGCCAAGAATGGTGTTGGTCATGGTATTAATCAGCGTGATCCCAGGTGTTACCAGCTGCGCCATGTCTTTATCACCGGTACTGATAAGCACCGGGCGGCCAGCCTTTTCAGCTTCGCGCGCCAGGGTGCCAATAACGTCGTCAGCCTCAACGCCCGAGACAGCCAGCAAAGGCAGCCCCATCGCTTTGACCATAGCGTGCAGCGGTTCAATCTGCGCACGCAGATCGTCAGGCATGGGAGGACGGTGAGATTTGTAATGCTCAAATAATTCATCGCGGAAGGTTTTCCCCTTCGCATCAAACACCACGGCCGCATGGGTTGGGTGGTATTGCAGAATCAGGCTGCGTAGCATATTCAGCACGCCGTACATTGCGCCGGTAGGTTCCCCTGCGCTGTTGGTCAGAGGAGGAAACGCATGATACGCCCGATAAAGGTAAGAAGAGCCATCGACGAGTATAAGTGGGTTTTCTGGGATCTGAACCATAATGTCCGTGCCTTTAATTAATTTATGGGTAAAGGATGCCACAGAAGGATGAAAACATCAGGTTTTAGCGCTTTATACAGAAAAAGATTTTGCGATCGTGAAGATCGCTCGCAAAAACAAACTGTGGATAAGTTTGTGCATATTTTTAATACAGGTGAATAACAGTTCTATAAAACTGATACTGAAAAATTATTTATCAAATAAAATCAATAATTTGAAATTAGATCACTTAAGATCCCATCCCACTGATGGTTATTTAGTCTATGTGGATATAAGACGTAAGCACCCTGTCTATATAGAAAATTTCGCTGCATGGCAGGAAAAGCCGCAGCCTCTTCGTGTGAAAGCGCCCTGGTCTGGGCCAATATCTGATAAGATCGGCGCCCAGCACCGGATAGCCGGCTGCTTAATTACAGCTAACTATCTGAAAAAATTCATTATGTCGAAAATACTCGCTGCGATAACCTTATTGCTAAGCGTCATTTTAACTATTCTGGTTACCATCGCCTGTTCTGTGCCAATCATCGTTGCCGGAATAATTAAGCTCCTGCTGCCCGTCCCTCCGGTATGGCGTGCAGTGTCTGCTTTTTGTAATTTTATGATGTACTGCTGGTGTGAAGGGCTGGCGATCCTGTTGTATCTGAACCCCTGGTTAAAGTGGGACGTTCAGGGCCTCGAGAAGCTGAATAAAAAGAACTGGTATCTGCTGATCTGCAATCATCACAGCTGGGCCGACATCGTTGTATTGTGCGTGCTGTTTCGCAAACATATTCCGATGAACAAATACTTTCTGAAACAGCAACTGGCATGGGTGCCTTTCATTGGTCTGGCCTGCTGGGCGCTGGATATGCCGTTTATGAAACGCTATTCACGCAGCTATCTGATTCGTCATCCGGAACGCCGCGGTATGGACGTGGAAACTACGCGCCGTTCTTGCGAGAAGTTTCGCGCGCATCCCACCACCATAGTTAATTTCGTCGAAGGTTCGCGCTTTACCGAAGAGAAGCGCCAGCAGACTCGCTCTCCGTATCAGCACCTGTTACCGCCAAAGGCAGCGGGTATCGCAATGGCCCTCAACGTGCTGGGTGAGCAGTTTGATAAATTGTTGAACGTAACGCTCTGCTATCCGGAAAACGACAGGACGCCGTTCTACGATATGCTCAGCGGCAAGCTGACGCGTATCGTAGTCCGCGTTGATCTGTTGCCCATCGATACGGAACTGCACGGTGATTACGTTAACGATAAAAACTTCAAACGTCGTTTCCAGCTTTGGCTCAATACACTCTGGAAAGAGAAAGACGAACAGATAGCGGAGTTAAAATCTTCATACAAAAACGCCGGTCAATGACCGGCGTTTTCTTTATGTTTGTTACTTCATCTCAACCAGGTGTTTCACGGTATCAGCGTACTGTTGTACGAAGATATCCATACTGGTGGTGTCCATACCACGCATATTTACCTGGTATTTACCGTTAACATACATCGCTGGCACGCCCTGCAACTGGAAGTCAGCGGCAGCTTTTTCCTGCTGTGCCACGAGAGATTTCACCACAAAACTGTTCCAGGCAGCGTCGTAGTCTTCACCTTTCACACCGGCATCAACAAACACTTTACGGATATCTGCCGTAGTTTGTACGGTCTGGGTTTTCTGTACGGCTTCAAACATAGGCGCGGTGATCTTATCTTCCACACCCAGCGCAATCGCAACCGCCCATGCCTGAGTCAGCTCTTTACCCAATGGGCCAAGGAACTCAACGTGGTATTTCGTCATTTTGGTGCCTTCCGGCAGCTTTTTCTTCACGTTGTCAGAAACATGAAGTACCTGCTCAAACTCGTAGCAGTGCGGGCAGTAGAAGGAGAAGAACTCCAGCACCTGAGGCTCGCCAGCTACAGGCTTGTCCAGCGTAATGTACTGCTTACCGTCGGTAAACTGCGCAGCAGTTGCGCTAAATGCCAGAATCATACCAGCCAGCGCCAGCCAAATTTTTTTCATGATTAACTCTCTCCTGGGTGTGTCCAATTAATACATCGGCGTTAATTGCAGAGGGGGTTCCTGTAGAACCTTAACCTGCTCGGTAAATGTGGATATCTGGTTGCGCCAGTAATCCTCCCCGGTAAGCCAGGGGAAATTTCGGGGAAAAGCCGGGTCTTCCCAACGCCTGATTAACCACGCGAGATAATAAACAAATCGCATCGCACGTAAAGGCTCAATCAGGGCAATTTCGTCTGAATTAAAGGGGCTAAATTCTTCATAAGCTTCAATTATGGTCTCAAGCTGCATGCGCTGCTCGGCTTTATCACCGTTGAGCAGCATCCACAGATCCTGCACCGCAGGTCCCATACGAGCGTCATCAAGATCGACAAATAGCGGGCCGTCGCGCCAGAGAATATTCCCGGCGTGGCAGTCACCGTGCAGGCGTAGAGCGGTAATATCATCCCGCCAGCAGGCTTTTACAGCATCAATAAGCTTATCGGTCGCCGTGAGGAAATTATCCTTAAGCGCCTTTGGGATCAGCGCCGATGTTTCGAATACCTCTCGCGGCTCAATAAGATATTCCTGAACACCAATCGTCGGTCGGGCAACAAACGATTTTTTACGTCCCGTCTGATGAATGCGCCCCAGATAACGGGCAACCCATTCCATCTGATCGATATTATCTGCCTCAAACTGTCTTCCGCCCAGGCTCGGAAATACCGCGTAGTAAAAACCCTGATGGGTCAGCAGCGTTTGGTTATTAAATTTGAGCGGTGCCGCAACGGGAACATCGTCATCCAGCAGATCGTGGGCAAACTGATGCTCTTCCTGAATTTGTTCTGCGGACCAGCGCTGTGGCCGGTAAAACTTTACGACAAAGCGCTGCCGCTCTTCGTCCTGAAATTGGTAGACACGGTTTTCGTAGCTGTTTAAAGGGGTTAACCCGGAATCCACCCGAATACCCTGCTCGAACAGCGCATCCATAATGGTATCCGGGTGTAGTGTCTGGAAAGTAAAAGCCTGGTCGTTCATCCGATCATCCGGAAATTATACGAATGATTCAGGATATCATCTTGTGGCGATTTCGGTGGCTCCGCTTACAAGCTTTTACTCTTTAATTACGCCTCGGGCGCGCAGTAATGCGGTTTTAAAATCCTCTTCATAATCTTTCTGAATACCAGGAATAACAGCATCTTTAGCCGAGTCACGCATTTTGAGGTGGTAGATCAGGATGTCGTCAGAAAGGTCTGCCAGTTCGCCATCAAAACCTGACTCTTTCGCCAGTTTCTGTAAAAATTGCATCAGATTCAGCTCTGGCTCTTTTTGCCAGGCCGGCTGGAGAAGCTCAATGACTTCATTAAGACGTTTACATTTCATGGTAGTGCTCCTTTCATTTAGAGAGACACGTTAGCAGGGTCAATCCCACAATAAAAGAGGCGATATTCGTGAATCAATGCCAGGAAATCATCGGGGTCGTTCTTGCCGGAGGCAGGGCAACGCGAATGGGCGGAAAAGATAAAGGTCTTCAGCTCCTGAACAACACCCCCTTATGGCAGCATGTTGCTGATACCCTGGCAAATCAGGTGTCGTCGATGGCGATCAGCGCTAACCGACATGTTGATATTTACCAGCGCAGTGGATATCCGGTTTATCAGGATAAGCTTGTGGACTACCCCGGCCCGCTGGCGGGAATGCTTTCCGTTATGCAGCAGTCGCATGGAGAGTGGTTTCTCTTTTGTTCATGTGATACGCCCTTCATCCCGTCCTGTCTGGTTGAACGTCTGGTGCAGCGGTGCGAGGGTGCTCCCGTCGTCTGGGTACACGACGGCGAACGCGACCATCCGACGATCGCATTGATTAATCGCTCGTTAATATCTGCGCTGGAAGATTACCTGGCCGCAGGAGAGCGACGCGTTATGGTATTTATGCGCCAGTCGGGAGGGCATTCCGTTGATTTCAGCGACATGAAATCGGCGTTTGTGAATGTAAACACGACGGAAGATTTGCAGATGATGCAGGAGAAGAAATGATACCCGTATTAGCGATCTCTGCCTGGAGCGGCACCGGGAAGACTACGCTGCTAAAAAAGCTGATACCTGCACTTTGCGCTAAAGGTATTCGTCCCGGATTGATTAAGCACACGCACCATAACATGGATGTCGATAAGCCGGGGAAAGATAGCTATGAGCTGCGTAAGGCTGGCGCTGCACAAACGATGGTGGCGAGTAACCAGCGCTGGGCGTTAATGACAGAAACTCCGGATGAAGCACCGCTGGATCTCGCTTATCTTGTCAGCCGGATGGATCATTCCACGCTGGATCTGGTGCTGGTTGAGGGGTTTAAGCACGAGGCTGTTGCGAAGATCCTGCTGTTCAGAAACGGTGCCGGGCATGATGTAAGTGAGTTAACGCTGGATGAACATGTGATTGCTGTGGCCAGTGACGCTGCGTTGACGCTGGAAGTACCGGTTCTGGATTTGAATAATGTGGAGGGGATTGCAGAGTTTATTTTGGCGTGGTGTGCAGTCTGAAAGCTGCCGGGTGACGGCTTCGCCTGACCCGGCCTATCGTTTTTCGACGTACAAACGCAAAAAGGCCATCCTTGCGGATGGCCTCTTCACTTGTTTGATGCCTGGCAGTTCCCTACTCTCACATGGGGAGACCCCACACTACCATCGGCGCTACGGCGTTTCACTTCTGAGTTCGGCA